>USPH01000164.1 GCA_900556515.1 uncultured Collinsella sp. | reverse complement strand
ACGAGATCTGCGCATGTCTCGTGGGCTCGGAGATGTGTATAAGAGACAGCGCTGCCTCATCGTTCTTAAAGATGCCCATAATGTCTCCTTTCCGTGCGGCGTAAGCCTTGATCGTTACAACCAGTATCGCCTAAAGGCGCTGGCGTATGGGTCGGGGAGGGCGAAACGTAACCCAAAGGCCCCGAATTGTTTCCGTTGTTCCCCACGTCGCGATTTTCTATTCAACAGGTGTAGAACATTGCAGCCCTGTTCGTTATTGCCTACGTTTTAGGTTAGATTTTCCTAAGAACAATTGCCCGAAATTGGGGGTCCCTATGAACGAAGCAGTTCCCGCAGCGCCGGTAAGCGCTGAGTCGATGGCAAAGCAGGGTTGCGAAAAGCTCGGCTTGGACGCGTTTGATGCGTTGGTTCGCTGCGCCCGCACGTGCCGTCGCTTTGACGAGTCCATGCGCGTGCCGCGTGAGCTTTTGCTTGAGCTGGCGGAGCTGGCGCACCTGACTCCCTGTGGTGCCAATGCTCAGCGTCTGCGTTTTCATGTGGTAAGCGGTGCAGAGGACTGCGCGCGTGTATTTGACGAGCTTGCATGGGCCGGTGCGCTCAAGGATTGGCCGGGTCCCGATGAGGGCGAGCGCCCGACCGGCTACATCGCGATTCTTGCCGAGCGCGCCGTTCCGGGTAAGCCCGCCGCTCCTATTACTGAGGTCGACACGGGCATTGCCGCGCAGACGATGATGCTCGCCGCCCGCAGCGCCACGCCCGAGGTGGCTGCCTGCATGTTCAAGGCCTTTACGCCCCACGCGATCGATGCCATGGGGCTCGATAGCGACAAGTATGAGCTCAAGCTGATCATGGCGTTTGGCGTTCCGGCCGAGACGCAGGTGATCGATGCGATCGATTCCAACCCCGACGGCTCAATTAATTACTGGCGCGACGAGGCGCAGGTGCACCACGTACCCAAGCGCCCGCTTGCCGACGTACTGGTGTAGCTGAGCGTCACCGCGGTGTGATCCGGCGGTAAACCACCACAAAGGTACCTGTCCCCTTTGCGGTGGTGCGAGGGGAGGACGTGTGGCAGATTTGTATTTGGTGCGGCATGGGCAGACTGAGCTCAATGTGCAGAACATTTTGCAGGGTGGGCACGATTCGCCGCTTACGGCGCGCGGGCGCGAGCAGGCGCTGGCGACGCGCGCGGCGTTTGAGGCGCGTGGCGTGACCTTTGACCGTGTGTATTCCTCGCCGTTGGGCCGGGCGCGGCATACGGCTGAGCTAATTGCTGGTGAGGGCCGCTCGATAGAGCTGGTCGATGACCTGCGCGAGTGGCATTTGGGCTCGCTGGAGGGTACATCAAATCGCGAGATGCCGCCGCAGCCCTGGGGTGATTATCCGGTGGCCTTTGGTGGCGAGTCTGAAGGCGAGCTCCAGTCGCGCATGGTCGCGGCGCTGTCCCACATCATGGCCAGGCCGCAGCACGACTGTGTGCTGGCAGTCTCCCACGGCTCTTCCTGCCAGGAGTTTCTTGAGTATGTGACTGGCAGGGGAGAGCTACCCGACAACGGTGCCGTGCTTCATTTTGGCTATTGCGACGGTGCGTTTTCGCTCCTTGATTGGTAACGAACGAAAGGACCCCTATGAATAAAGACCTGTATCTGGTTCGTCATGGGCAGACAATATTCAACCTTAAGCGCATTATTCAGGGTTGGAGTGACTCGCCGCTCACGCAGCTGGGATGCGACCAGGCGGCGCGTGCCGGCATGTTCTTACGTGCGCGCGGCATTGAACCCGATCATGCCTACACCTCCACACTTCATCGCACCGAGCAGACTATCGCCAACCTGTGGCCGGGCTTGGCGTACGAGCGCCTGGACGGTCTGCGTGAGTGGTTCTTTGGCGACTTTGAGGCCGAGCGCGTGATGCTTATGCCCGAGCGCCCGTGGCGAGATTTCTATCGTCAGTTTGGCGGCGAGGGCCAGATGCAGGTGCGCGAGCGCATGGCGGCGACGATAACCGATCTTATGCGACGTCCGGACCACGAGTGCGTGCTCGCGGTGAGCCACGGTTCGGCTATCAAGGAGTTTTTGGACCACGTGCGGGGCGCGGCGGCCGACGAGCGCGAACGCGTGCCGGGCAACTGCTCAGTGCTGCATTTTGCGTTTGACGATGCGGCCGATACGTTTGAACTGGTCGAAGTCTTTACGCAGGAAGACTACGCGCGCGAGCTGGGGCTTGAACCGCTCGTGGCTACTGCGGGTCCGCAGCGCGGATAACGCGAGCGCGGCGGCACGGGTCGTCGGCATAACTTCTCGACGCAAAAGGGGCGGAGATGCATGTACCTGCTGCATCTCCGCCCCCTGTTTGTTGGGCTGCCGATTTTTGTGCTGGACGGTCTGGTCTTGCTAGAACCGCGCGACCTGGTGCGTGAGCAGACCCGTCGGAACCTGCGCCGCGCCGCCGCTGACCTGCGCGGCGGGGAAGAGCGCAGCTACGGCAAAGTTGAACGGCTCTTTGCCCGTGTAGGTGCCGGCGGCACGTGCATCGTCGGCCAGGAGCTGTGATGCCTCGACTAGTGCGACAGCGTAGGCAGGGTCGTCGGCCAGTGCCGGCTCCGGCGCCTGGTCGAGCATGGCGCGGATGGCCCCGACGGCGTCCTCGCGCTTGACCTCCCACACGCGGTGCGTAATGCCGGCGGGGTCGGTGACGGCATAGAGTGAAGCGCCCTCTTTTGCGGCGCCGAGGATGATATCCATGACGGGAGAGGCTTCGTAGACAAGCGTTACGGGACGGGGCTGTACCTTGAGGTCGGCGATTGCGCGCGCAGCGGCGGTCGTATCGGCGGCAACCGCGTCGCCGCCCGCCAGCGCACCAACCGGGCAGATCGCCACGACACCCGTCACACGTCCCGGCTCGCCCGAGCATTCGTACACGTAATACGCCGCACCCGGGTCCTTGAGCATCAGACCATCGGCAAGGGCTCCGCGCAGAGCATCGTTGCCGCTCAGGATGCTGCCCATTGCAGGCAGCGCCTCGAGCACGCGGTCCTGAGCCGGGCGGATGCAGGGAAACGGAAGTGCTTTCATGGGCGGTCCTAACGCACGAGTCGGTTTGTTCGCGGCTTATTATGCCCCAACTTGGCCGCTCGCGTCCCAGAGCACGTTATCGGCGAGCGCGATTAGCACCTGCTGACAACGAACGATATCGGCGTGGGGCACATATTCGTTGGGCTTGTGCGCGAGCGCGAGCGACCCGGGACCGTAGCTCATGCAATTGCGGTTACCTGTCTTGCCGGCAATGACGGCGGTGTCGGTGTAGCCGGTAAAGAAGCCGACGGTCGTGTCCGCGTCCGTCACGTCATCGGCGGCACGCTTGAGCGCTGCTAGAAGGGGAGAGTTCGGGTCGCGCTCGATGGCGGGGCGGTCGCCCGTCACGGTGTAGCTGCCATGGCAACCGGGGACCGCGGCTTCGGCGCCGGCGATGGCCAGCTCTACCATGCGCTTCGCGGCGGCCGTATCGGTCGGAGGCGTCAGACGCATGTCGACCCAGACTTTGGCGCGGTCGGGCACGACATAGGGGCGATATCCGCCCTCGATTTGGCCAAACGTGATGGTCGAAGGCCCCAGCTCATCGTGCGCGGGCAGCGCCATAAACGCGCGACGGAGCGAACACACGACCTCGGCCATGGCAGCGACGGCATCCGCGCCCTTCCAGGGCTGGCTCGCATGCGCCGTCACGCCAGTCATTTCAATCTCGAACCACGTGCGCCCCTTGTGCGCCACCTGGATCTGTCCGTCGGTGGGTTCGGTGTCCAGCACCCATTCACGCGAGCCGACCCAGCCGGCATCGATCGCGGCCTCTGAGCCGCGCATAAAATCTTCCTCGTCGACCGAGCAGATGAGCGAAAAGCCACGGCGGGGCAGCTCGCCTTCTGCCGCCACGCGCTCGAGCGTATGGACCAGTGCGGCAATGGCGCAGGCTAGGCCACCCTTCATATCGCAGGTGCCGCGGCCATAGAGTTTATCGTTGCGCACGATCGCTCCGAGCGGCGGAATGTCCGCGTCCCAGCCATCGCCCAGCGTAACGGTATCCATATGGC
>USPH01000163.1 GCA_900556515.1 uncultured Collinsella sp. | reverse complement strand
GTCGCCGTGGGCGAGCTTGCCGACGGTCTGTATGTCGACCTGGACACCGTGACCAAGAAGTACGACGGCCTGGACGGCACCGAGCTCGCTATCTCTGAGTCCCAGGAGCGCATGGCCTGCGCCGTCGCCGACGGTGACGTCGAGGAGTTCATGGGCTACGCCGCCGAGGAGAACCTGGAGGCGACCGTTATCGCCGAGGTTACCGCTGAGCCGCGCATGCGCATGGCCTGGAACGGCGTCGCCATCGTCGACCTGTCCCGCGAGTTCCTCAACTCCAACGGCGCACCCAAGCACCAGGTCGCCCACGTGTGCGCCCGCAGCGTGTGGCAGCCCAGCTGGGCCGGCACCACGCTCGCCGAGCGCATGACCTCGCTCGTCACCGACCTCAACGTCGCTTCCAACAAGGGCCTTTCCGAGCGCTTCGACTCCACCATCGGCGCCGCGACCGTGCTCATGCCCTTTGGCGGCAAGACGCAGCTCACCCCCAGCTCGGCCATGGTCGCCAAGTTCCCCGTGGACGGCGAGACCACCACGGCGAGTGCCATGGCATGGGGCTTCAACCCCTATCTGATGGAGGCCGACCAGTTTGCGGGCGCCTACCTGTCCGTGGTCGAGTCCATTGCCAAGCTCGTTGCCGCCGGCTTTGAGCACAAGCGCGCCTATCTCTCCTTCCAGGAGTACTTCGAGCGTCTGCGCACCGAGGCCGAGCGCTGGGGCAAGCCCACGGCAGCCGTCTTGGGCGCCCTCATGGCCCAAGTCGACCTGGGTGCCGGCGCCATCGGTGGCAAGGATTCCATGAGCGGCTCGTTTGAGGACGAGACCGGCGAGCTCAACGTTCCGCCGACCCTGATCAGCTTCGCTGTCGCCGTGGGCAAGGCCGCCCGCGCCGTCTCGCCCGAGTTCAAGGGCCTCACGCACCGCGTCGTCCGCATCGCCCCCGCCACCTATGGCGAGGACTACCGCCCCGACGCTCAGCAGCTGCTCGCGGCGTTTGACGCCGTCGAGGCGCTCACTGCTACCGGCAACGCCCTGGCCATCTCCACGCCCGGCTACGGCTGCGGCGCCGAGAGCCTCTTTAAGATGTGCGTCGGTAACCAGATCGGTATCGAGCTTGCCGAGGATGTAGACGTAGAGAGCCTCTTCACCCCGCTCTACGGCAGCTTTATCGTCGAGCTCGCCGAGGACGCCGAGCTGCCCGAGGTCGCCGACGGCGTTGTCGTCGAGCCCCTGGGTACCACCGTCGAGGGCTATGTCATCGACACCGGCTCCGAGGTCATCGAGCTCGCCAAGCTCCAGGAGGCCTGGGAGAGCGGCATCGAGGGCGTCTTCGCCTACCGCAGCGCCGGCGAGACCCCCGAGGTCGAGACCATCGACTTCCGCGCCAAGGATATCCACGTGTACGGCGGCGCCAAGATCGCCCGCCCGCGCGTGATCATCCCCGTGTTCCCCGGTAACAACTGCGAGTACGACAGCGCCCGCGCCTTCCGTGCCGCCGGTGCCGAGGCCGACACCTTCGTGATCAACAACCTCACGCCCGAGGCCGTCGCCGAGAGCACCCACGAGCTCGCCCGCCGTATTCGCCAGAGCCAGATCGTCATGATCCCCGGCGGCTTCTCGGGCGGCGACGAGCCCGATGGCTCCGCCAAGTTCATCACGGCGTTCTTCCGCGCTCCCGAGGTCACCGAGGCAGTCCGCGACCTGCTCAAGGCCCGCGATGGCCTGATGCTGGGCATCTGCAACGGCTTCCAGGCCCTGATCAAGCTCGGCCTGGTGCCCTACGGCGACATCGTCGATGCCACGCCCGATGCGCCCACGTTGACGTTCAACACCATCGGTCGCCATCAGAGCCGCCTGGTGCGCACCCGCATCTCGTCTAACCTGTCCCCGTGGCTGTCGCAGTGCAGCCTGGACGACCCCTACACCGTCGCCATCAGCCACGGCGAGGGCCGCTTTGTCGCCAACGACGAGGTACTCGCCCAGCTGATCGCCAACGGCCAGGTCGCCACGCAGTACGTGGGCGAGGACGGCAAGCCCAGCATGGATCTTTCCGTCAACCCCAACGGCTCCGCACTCGCCATCGAGGGCATCACGAGCCCCGACGGCCGCGTCCTGGGCAAGATGGGCCATGCCGAGCGTCGCGGCGACAACCTGTACCGCAACGTGCCCGAGCATGTCCCCGGCGACAAGTTCATGCCGATCTTTGAGAGCGGCGTAGCCTACTTCGCCTAAACCTTTCCCATCGGGTACAATCCCTTCGGGTAACAACACCCGCCACCGACACATCCGGTGGCGGGTTCTTTTTGCTTCGCGCATGCAGGAAGGACATCATGGAAAGCCGCAAGCCGTATCTCGCCACCCTGCCCGGACTCATCCTGGGCTGCCTCGTTTGCTGCGCGCTCTGGGGCTCCGCCTTTCCCTGCATCAAGATCGGCTACGGCCTCTTTGGCATTCCCGCGCACGACAGCGCCTCGCAGCTGCTCTTCGCGGGCCTGCGCTTCGCCCTTGCCGGCATGCTGGTCATTGTCGGCATGAGCGTGGCCCAGCGCCGTCCGCTCGTTCCGCAAGCGCGCGATATCAAGCCCATCTGCATCTTGTCGCTCTTCCAGACCATCGGCCAGTACTTCTTTTTCTACCTGGGACTCTCGCATGCCAGTGCTATGTCGAGCTCCATCATCGAGGCCAGCGCCAACTTCTTGGCTATCCTCTTTGCCGCCCTGGCGTTTCGCACCGAAAAGCTCAATACGGCCAAGGTGCTCGGCTGCGTACTGGGCTTTGCCGGTGTCGCGCTCGTCAACCTTTCGGGCGCGGACGGCACCTTTGGCTTTACGCTCGACGGCGAGGGCTTTATCCTGGCCTCCACCGTCGCGGGTGCCCTTTCGACCTGTCTGATCGGCATCTTCTCGCGCGAGCACGACGGCGTCTTGCTTGCCGGGTGGCAGTTCTTGGTCGGCGGCCTGGTCCTCACCGCCATCGGCTTTTTGATGGGTGGCGCGCTCTCCCCCACGGCGATTGCCCCCGCCATCGCGCTCATCATCTACATGGCGCTTATCTCCGCGGTCGCCTACTCGCTGTGGTCGCGCCTGCTTGCCGTCAACCCCGTCAGTCGCGTCTCGGTCTTTGGTTTTATGAACCCCGTCTTTGGTGTGCTGCTGAGCGCGCTGCTGCTCGGCGAGGGCGCTGGCACGAGCCCCGTTACCGTCATCGTTGCCCTGCTGTTGGTCTGCGGCGGCATCATCATCGTCAACAAACCCAAAAAAGCCTAGAGAGCTCACCTTTTTAGGGAGAGCCTTCACACACTTTAGCTTAATGGAATGCACTGGTTCTCGTTGATTTCGCGCCGAGTCGCGGCGGCAGACGCCCGTCTTGCCGCACCGCGCCTGGGCATTATGACCGGTGCCCCCCACAAACGCAAAAGGGGCGCACGACCATCGCAACGGTCGTGTGCCCCTTTTCCTAGCGTATCTGGACGCCAGCCTTCTTCTTCTCGCGCTTTACGCGGTAGAGCTCCGCGTCGGCAGCGCGAAGCAAGTCTTGCCAGGTATCGACACCGTCGCTGACCCGTGCGTAGCCGATGGACATCCGCAGCAGATACGGCACGTCGGCACGTGCGAGCTCATCGTTGATTGCCGCACACAGGCTTATGATGTCCTGCTCCGCCGTCGCCTTTTGGAGCACCACGAACTCATCGCCGCCATAACGTGCGATAAAGCCACCAGACGCCGAGCAGACCTCTTTGAGCGTAGCAGATACGACCTGGAGGGCATGGTCGCCCTCCACATGTCCATAGTGATCGTTAATCTGCTTAAAGCCGTCGGCGTCCATCATAAGCAGATACACATCTTCGGCCTGATCCACATTTGAGAACAGCGACAGCATATAGGTCTCAAAACGGTTGCGATTGTTAAGGCCAGTCAACGGGTCGGTCGAGATCAGCTGCTCCTGGTAGATGATGTAGAGTAGCAATATGCTAATCATTATGCCGACACAAAGGCCGGGCACCGATAATACAACCTGAAAGGTACCGCCCACCAGGGCCGGAATGGCGAAAAATGCCAAGGTTCGATAGCCTTGATTATCAACTTCATCCGAACACTTCCCACATTCATCCGCACATGTGCG
>USPH01000162.1 GCA_900556515.1 uncultured Collinsella sp. | reverse complement strand
TCTTCGATGGTGGCCGGGCCGCCTAAAATCAACTGAGGCAGCCCGGCCACCATCGAAGATTTGCTATCAATGGAAATATGAGCAGCATCCAAGACGCGCGAATGGCGCTCTCGATGTGCATCATAGCGGTCGAGCGACACCGTGGGGAGCACTATGTCTGCCGTAGTATCGCACGCGATATTGACCATCTTGGAAAGAGACTGCGGAGCAAACCACTCATCGGCGTTCATGGCGATGATTTGAGAGCCGCGCGAGGCAGCAAAACCGGCACGAAGACAAGCGCCGCGCTTCGCGTCCTCGACGTCAATCAAATCAATATGGATGTCCCTGTCGGCGGCAACTTGAAGCGAATGGCGCACACCAGGCGCAGCATCGCGGCAGACAACGACAATCTGCAAATCGTAGAGGTCTTGGTTCTGGATACTCTCGAGCGCACGCATCGCATAGCTGGGCGAACCTTCTACCACAAGGATCACCGAAAGTCGCGGATGCGAGCCACGTCGAACCAAGTTATCCGTCCTCTCGACAGCAATAAATCAAACCGTGGTTCATGGTACACCCCGGCAATAAAAGCAATGAGACACCAGTTGTATTGCACGTCAAGAACAGATGTTGCACACGCGCAGCCCACAGATGACAGGTGTCGACGCACGACGCGTCGAGCCCTCCCCTAGTCGAGCACGACAAGCTCGGCGGGATCGTAATCCACGCCCATAAACGTAAGGCCGCAGGCAGGAGCCGTGGGGCCCGCAGCGGTACGGTCGCAAGCATCGATGACCTCGCGCATCCACTCGGGTTCACGGCGATGCATGCCAATCTCGACAAGCGTGCCCACGATCGTGCGGACCATCGAATGCAGAAACGCATTGCCCTCGATGGTAAACGTCAGGATGTCCTCGCCAAACGCAACCTCATGGCCAAACTCGGCACGCATCACGCAGCGATGCGTGGGCTTGCCAACGGCCGAGGCAACCTTGCAAAAGCTCTTAAAGTCCTGCTCACCCAAAAGCGCGGGACAGGCCGCAGACATGGCCTCGACGTCCAAGGGATAGCGATGCCACCACACGGCACCCCGTGAGAGCAAGGGACGCGCGTCGCGATCGGCAATACGGTACGTATATGTACGTGAACGCGCATCAAAGCGTGCAGAAAAGCCTTTACGGGCCTTGTAGACCTCGTTTATGGCGATATCTTTGGGTAGCAGGGCATCCATAGCCCGCAGCCACCTACGGCGCGTACAAGCGAGCTCAGCGTCCGTTACGGGCACGCTGATGTACTGAGCCACGGCATGTACGCCGGCATCGGTACGCCCCGCGCACGTCAGGACAATCGGACGGCGCAGGAGCGTCTCGATAGCGCGGCGCAGCTCGCCCGCAACCGTCGTCTGACCGGGCTGCTCGGCAAAGCCGCTGTAGGACGAGCCATCGTAGGCCACGCGGAAAACGAGCGTGGCATCGAGCTCGGGAATCGAATTGAAATCAGACGGCGCGGTCATGGACGCTCCCAACAAACAGGCAATGGCATTTCGACAAAAAAAGAGGGGTACGCGAACGTACCCCTCGAATATAGCCTATGCAGACGGATTGTCTACTCAGCGGTCTCCTCAGCAGGAGCCTCCTCGGCAGCCTCGACCTTCTTGGGAGCAGCGGCCTTCTTGGGGGCCGGAGCAGCCTTCTTGGCCTTAGGCGTGCAAGGCTCGGTGACGAGCTCCATGATAACGATGGGAGCGTTGTCGCCCTTGCGGTTACCGAGCTTCATGATGCGGGTATAACCGCCGTTGCGGTCCTGCCACATGCCCTGGGCAGCCTTGTCGAAGATCTCGGCAACGAGCTGCTTATCGCCGAGCTTGGCGATAGCCAGACGACGAGAGTGCAGGTCGCCCTTCTTGGCCCAAGTGATGATCGGGTCGACGACCGAACGCAGCGCCTTAGCGCGGGTCTCGGTGGTCTTGATGCGGTCGTTCTCGAAGAGGGCCTTAGCAAGGCTCTTCTTCATGGCCTTGGTGTGGCTCGCATCGGTGCCGAGCTTCAGGCCCTTCTTAACGTTGTGACGCATGGTCTAGTTTCTCCTCAAATATGCGAAGCATTAAGCCTTCAGGCTCAGGCCCATGGACTCAAGCTTGTCCTTCACTTCCTCGATCGACTTAACACCGAAGTTACGGATGTTGAGCAGATCGTTCTCCGAGAACTCAACGAGCTGACGGACCGAGTGAATGCTGGCGCGCTTAAGGCAGTTGTAGGAACGGACGGAAAGGTCCAGATCCTCGATCTGCTTGTCCAGCTCGGCGTTGTCGTTGGTGACCTCGGGAGCGAAGATCGAAGCCTCCTCCTCGACCTCGGGGGTCTCGGCAAGGTTCATAAAGGCGGCCATATGCTGGTTGATGATATTGGCAGCCTGGACCACGGCGTCGCGCGGGGCGATGGAGCCGTTGGTCTCGATCTCGAGGACAAGGCGGTCGTAGTCGGTGTGCTGACCGACACGGCAAGCCTCAACGAGCTTGGCGCAACGGGAAACCGGCGAGTACAGCGAGTCGACGTGGATCACACCGATGGGATCGTTGTCGCGCTTGTTGGCCTCGCCAGAAACATAGCCGCGGCCATAGCCGATGCGCATGCTCATGGTGAGATGGCCACCCTCGGTGAGCGTTGCGATGTGCTGCTCGGGGTTGACCAGCTCAAACTCGGACGGAATAAAGAAGTCCGCACCGGTGACCTCGCAGGGGCCGTCAACCGAGATGGTGGCGGTCGCCTCGTCGGTCGTGCCGAGAGCCCTGAAGACAAGACCCTTGACATTCAGGACGATGTCGGTGACATCCTCGACCATGTTAGGGATGGTCATGAACTCGTGCTGCGCACCATCGATCTGAATAGCCTCGACGGCGGCACCCTCGAGCGAGGACAGAAGAACGCGACGAAGGGAGTTACCCAGCGTATCGCCGTAACCACGCTCGAGCGGCTCGACGGAGACACGAGCAGACGTCTCGTTGATCTCTTCGACCTGAACCTGAGGCCTAATGAATTCTGACATGTATTACCTCCAGCCTCAGCAGCCCGGATGGACTACTTAGAGTAGAGCTCGACGATGAGCTGCTCGTTGATATCACCGCTGATCTGCTCACGCGTCGGCAGAGCGAGCACGTTACCAGACAGCTTCTCGATATCAACCTCGAGCCAGCCAGGGACCTCAAAGCGCTCGGAGGAAATCAGGGCCTCCTTGATGGGGAGGAGGTCACGGAACTTCTCGCCGACAGCGACGACGTCGCCGGCCTTGACGCGGTAGGACGGGATGTCCACGCGCTTGCCGTTCACGGTGAAGTGACCGTGACGGACGGACTGACGAGCCTCTTTGCGGGTGCGGGCGAAGCCAAGACGGAAGACGACGTTGTCGAGGCGAGACTCAAGGATGATCATGAGGTTCTCACCGGTGACGCCGTTCATCTTGCGGGCCTTGTTGAAGTAGCCGTGGAACTGCTTCTCCAGAACGCCATAGATGAACTTGACCTTCTGCTTCTCGCGCAGCTGCATGCCGTACTCAGATTCCTTGCGACGGCGCTTGGGCTGACGGATAGATTCCTTCTTGCTGCTGTAACCGAGCTCAGCGGGATCGATCCCGAGCTGACGGCAGCGCTTAAGAACAGGAGTCCTGTCGATTGCCATATTGATACGATCCTTTCAGTTACACGCGGCGACGCTTCTTGGGGCGGCAGCCGTTGTGCGGGATGGGGGTCTTGTCCTGGATGCTCGAGACCTCGAGGCCAGCAGCCTGGAGGGAGCGGATGGCGGTCTCACGACCGGAGCCGGGGCCCTTGACGAAGACGGAAACCTTCTTCATACCGTGTTCCATGGCCTGCTTGGCAGCAGCCTCGGCAGCCATCTGGGCAGCGAACGGCGTGGACTTACGGGAGCCCTTGAAGCCCACCTGGCCAGCCGACTTCCAGGAAATGACGTTGCCCTGGGGATCGGTGATCGAAACGATCGTGTTGTTGAACGTAGAACGAATGTGAGCCTGGCCCACGGAAATGTTCTTACGGTCCGCGCGCTTCAGACGGGCAGCGCGAACGTTCTTCTTAGCAGTAGCCATCTATCTAGCGCTCCTTATTTCTTCTTCTTAGCACCGATCTGACGCTT
>USPH01000161.1 GCA_900556515.1 uncultured Collinsella sp. | reverse complement strand
GCGGAGGCGTCCTCGTCGGCATCGTGCATGGGCTCAATGTCCAGTGCGAGGGAGCGAATCTCCTTGACGAGAACCTTGAAGGACTCGGGGATACCCGGGACAGGAACGTTCTCGCCCTTGACGATGGACTCGTAGGTCTTGACGCGGCCCACGGTATCGTCGGACTTGACGGTCAGGATCTCCTGCAGGACGTTGGAAGCACCGTAAGCGTACAGTGCCCAAACTTCCATCTCGCCGAAGCGCTGGCCGCCGAACTGAGCCTTGCCGCCCAGAGGCTGCTGGGTAACCAGGCTGTAAGGGCCGGTCGAACGGGCGTGGATCTTGTCGTCGACCATGTGGCCGAGCTTGAGGATGTAGGACGTACCCACGGTAATGGGCTCGCGGAACTCCTCGCCGGTGCGGCCGTCGAACAGACGGGTCTTGCCGCGCTCGTCAAGCTGGGTGACGAACTCGGGGCGCATGTGATCGCCAAAGGCAGCGGTGGCCTTGTTGAGCATGTTCTTGTTGGCACGACGGATGACCTCGGCGATCTCGTCCTCCTTGGCGCCGTCGAAGACGGGCGTGGCGGTGAAGAACGGACCGGGGACGTACTTGTCGGAGTCGGCCTGCTCGGTATCCCAACCGCAGGCAGCAGCCCAGCCAAGGTGGCACTCGAGCAGCTGGCCGACGTTCATACGCGAAGGAACGCCCAGCGGGTTGAGGATAACGTCGATCGGGGTACCGTCAGCCATGTAGGGCATGTCCTCGACCGGCAGAACGTTACAAATAACACCCTTGTTGCCGTGGCGGCCGGCGATCTTATCGCCCTGCTGGATCTTACGACGCTGGGCGACGTAGACGCGCACCTGCTCGTTGACGCCGGGGGCCAGGTCGTCGCCGTTCTCGCGGCTAAAGCGGACGACGTCGATGACGCGACCGTAAGCGCCGTGAGGCATCTTAAGGGAGGTGTCGCGGACATCGTGAGCCTTGGCACCGAAGATGGCGCGCAGCAGGCGCTCCTCGGCAGTCAGAGCGCTCTCGCCCTTAGGCGTGACCTTGCCGACCAGGATGTCGCCAGGGCCGACCTCGGCGCCGATACGGATGATGCCGTCCTCGTCGAGGTTGGCAAGCATGTCCTCGGAGAGGTTCGGGATCTCGCGGGTGATCTCCTCGGGGCCGAGCTTGGTGTCGCGGGCGTCGATCTCGTGACGGGTGATGTTGATGGTCGTCAGCAGGTCCTCGGCCACCAGGCGCTCGGACACGACGATACCGTCCTCGTAGTTAAAGCCTTCCCACGGCATGTAGGCCACGGTGAGGTTCTGGCCCAGTGCGAGCTCGCCGTGATCGGTCGAAGGACCGTCGGCCAGAGGCTCGCCCTGCTCAACGGTATCACCGACGCGCACGAGCGGACGGTGGTTGATGCAGGTGGACTGGTTGGAGCGCTGGTACTTGGCCAGGTGATACTCGTCCATGCCGCCGGCATGCTTGACGATGATCTTGGAGGCGTCGGCAAAGATGACCTCGCCGGCGTTCTTGGCCAGGGTGACCTCGCCGGAGTCCAGAGCGGCGCGACGCTCCATGCCGGTACCGACATAGGGAGCGGCGGGGTGAACCAGCGGCACGGCCTGACGCTGCATGTTAGCGCCCATCAGCGTACGCTTGGCGTCGTCGTGCTCCAGGAACGGAATCAGCGTGGCTGCGACGGAGAGCATCTGACGCGGCGAGACGTCCATGTAGTCGACGTCCTCGACGGGCACGTCGGCGGGGGCGCCGAAGGAGCCGTCGAAGTCGCGGGTGCGGGCGACGATCGTATGCGGGCGGACAAGGTTGCCGTCCATGTCGCGGGCGACGAACTCGTTGGTGTCCGGGTTGATCGGCGTGTTGGCCGGCGCGATGATGTGGTTCTCCTCCTCATCGGCGGTCATCCAGTCGATCTGGTCGGTGACCTGGCCGTTGACGACCTTGCGGTACGGGGCCTCGATGAAGCCGTACTCGTTGACGCGGGCGTACAGCGCGAGCGAGCCGATCAGGCCGATGTTGGGGCCTTCGGGGGTCTCGATCGGGCACATGCGGCTGTAGTGCGAATTGTGAACGTCGCGGACGGCCGTCGGCACGTTGGTGCGGCGGCTGGAGCCGGACTTGTGGCCGGCAAGACCGCCAGGGCCGAGTGCGGACAGACGGCGCTTGTGGGTCAGACCGGTCAGGGGGTTCGCCTGGTCCATGAACTGCGAGAGCTGCGAGGAACCGAAGAACTCCTTGATGGAGGCCACGATCGGGCGGATGTTGATGAGCGACTGCGGGGTGATCTCGTCGATGTCCTGGGAGCTCATGCGCTCACGGACGACGCGCTCCATACGGCTCATGCCGATACGGAACTGGTTGGCGACGAGCTCGCCGACGGTACGGATGCGGCGGTTGCCGAAGTGGTCGATGTCGTCGACCTTGAAGCCCTGCTCGCCGGCAGCGAGGGACAGCAGGTAACGCAGCGTCGCGACGATATCCTCGTCGGTGAGCACCGTGACCTCCTCCTCGGTGGTGAGGTTGAGCTTCTTGTTGACCTTGTAACGACCGACGCGGGCCAGATCGTAGCGCTGCGGGTTAAAGAGCAGGCCCTCGAGCAGGCTGCGGGAAGCGTCCACGGTGGGAGGCTCGCCCGGGCGCAGACGACGGTAGATCTCGATGAGGGCGTCCTCGCGAGTGAGGGCGGTGTCGCGCTCCAGGGTGCGCTTGATCACATCGGAGTTGCCGAGCAGCTCGATGATGTCGTCGTTGGTGACGGCAATGCCAAGGGCGCGCAGGAACATCGTGGCGCTCTGCTTGCGCTTACGGTCGATGGAGACCATGAGCTGGTCGCGCTTGTCGACCTCAAACTCAAGCCAGGCACCGCGGGACGGGATGATCTGGGCCTTGTAGATCTGCTTGCCCGAATCCATCTCGGAGCTGTAGTACACGCCCGGGGAGCGGACGAGCTGCGAGACGACGATGCGCTCGGTACCGTTGATGATGAAGGTGCCCTGATCGGTCATCATGGGGAAGTCGCCCATAAAGACGAGCTGCTCCTTGATCTCGCCGGTCTCCTTGTTGGTGAGACGGACGTCGGTCAGAAGCGGGGCCTGATAGGTCATGTCCTTCTCGCGGCACTCCTCGACGGTGTGCGCGGGGTCGCCGAACTGATGCTCGCCGAAGGTAACCTCGAGAACATGGTTCTGGCTCTGGATGGGGCTGGATTCCTTGAACGCCTCACGAAGGCCCTCGTCCTTAAAACGCTCAAAGGATTCCCTTTGAACAGAGATAAGGTTGGGGAGCTCCATGGCCTCCGGGATTTTCCCGAAGCTGACGCGCTTGCGCTCAGTGGCAGTGTATGCGTAGGTCACCAGGTTTTTCCTCCTTCACGGAAATGCTCGGTGGGTTGGCGAGGCATAGCTTCGCCAGTTATCGCAACCTAATAGTTTATCAGGTACCGACCGTTGGGCAAGAAAAGCCTTGACGCGATTGAGTTTTTGGAGTAGCAAAGTTTTTCGACAGAAAACACGCAGGTAGATGTATGTGTATCGAACATCTGTTCATATATTTTCTGTGAACAGAGAGCCGGCAATCGCAGCTCTTATAAAAAACGGGCGCGAACCGAGGTCCGCGCCCGTAAATGTCGGTACCCGAAGGCTTACTTGCGCATCAATCCGCCGCGCTCGTCGATGGCGTCCCAGAAGGCATCGGCAAAGCGGGGGTCGTTTGCAGCCATGAGGGCGTTAGTGGCCATCCAACCAGAGGGAGTGCCGGTGTCGTAGCCCGACAGCGGGTCGATGACGACGGCGTACATGGCCTCGCGGTCGAGCGAACGGGCCATGGCGTCGGTGAGCTGGATCTCGCCGCCCTTGCCGGCCTGCTGATCTGCCAGCAAGTCCATGACCAGCGGGCTCAGCAGGTAGCGACCGACGATGTACAGGTTGGACGGAGCCGCCTCGGGAGCGGGCTTCTCGACCAGACCGCCGATGCGCCAGACAGCGCCCGGCTCGGCATCGGCAACGCCCTCGGCGCCCTCGAGCGAACCGACGCGCTCGCCGGCGATAACGCCGTAGCGGCTGACTTCCTCGGGCGAGCAAGCAGCGACGGCGATAACCGAAGCGCCACCGTGCTCCTTGGAAACGGCGAGCATCTTGTCGCAG
>USPH01000160.1 GCA_900556515.1 uncultured Collinsella sp. | reverse complement strand
AGCTTTGTATTGGACACGCTGACCGCTGCCAGATATACGCCGAGCGCCTCGGCAGGCGTTGGCTCTGGAGCCGGATCGTCGGCATCGATCGTGCCCAGCGCTGCTCGGCAGATATCGGCCCCGTGCCCCGTCAGAGCAAGATCGACCCCATACTGCCCAGCAAGTTCAAGGACCGCTTCACGGTCCAAAAAGGCGTTCGCAAGGTCCATCGCCGCATCGCATCGGCCCGCCTTAAGCAAAATCCGGGCCGCCCTCGGAACAAGTTCGGGGCGAACCTCGGCCACCAACTTACGCAAGCGCAAGCGTCCGTTATCCTCCGTGCCCAGACACGTAAAACTCCGCTCGGCGGGATCCAAGCCAAAGATCGGGTAGTCGCGTACAAAGTAGGACTGGTCGACCATCGACAGCCTCACCCCGCAAGCCTCGAGTTCTGCGATATTGCCCTCGCCCATCAAAACCATGAGACATGCCACGCAAAACAGCGCATTATTGTCGAGCGAAGCCAGATCGACAAGTGCCGCGCCATATACGTTGACAATCTCGTTTTCGAGCAGACCGGCTACGTCACCTTGGCCATACAGACCCGTCTGCAATGCCGAGACGAGCTCGGGCACGCCCTGCGTGAGCTGATAAAAGTCGAGCGATGTGCTGATCGAAAACGCCGATGCCCACGCCGAATACTCATAGGCATGCACCTTGAGCATCTGCGCATTGATCTTAACCGAATCGCCCAGCCCATGAATCAGCTGACGATTTGAAGGACGGCAGGAGATAAAGACCCCTACCCCCATAGCGCGCAGGCCGCGAATCCTGTCGATGAGGTCTTCGGTATCGTGCTGATCGAGGTTTGGCACATTATCAATCGCGATAAGGGAGTGCGGTTTGTCTTTGAGTTCTTCGGTAACCACCTCGAGCTGCATAAACACCTCGCGCCCAATGGCGCGATCGGCCTCGATAATCCGCACGGGGCCTCGCGTCGGGTCGCATTTAACCTCATGGGTGTACTGCAGCAGCACCGAGGTCTTCCCAAACCCGTCGGGCGCATAAAGAACCACAATGCCGGCCTTTCGGCCCTTGGCGATAAGCTCATTCATCAAGCGTTCGCGTCGCACCATATAGCCTCCGCCCAGCGGCATCAGCTCGAGGTCGTCCATACTGCTCAAATCGTTTACCATGCCCACTCCTCAACTCGACCGTATGGACACTGTAGCCGCAAGACCATACAAGCCGCGCTATGAATAGAGCGACCTTGTGTTTTAGGTTGTCTTTTGGTACGCAAGCGGCAAGTTTTTGTACAGCGAGGGCCGATTGTTATTAATCCCCCGACTAATCGGTCTTTATGCAGGTGAATGAGCTTGTCAGCTTGTCCCATCTAAGCGGAAGTGTAACGCAGATGAACAAGGTTCAGCATGTCATTCAACTCGCCTAGCACCCGCTACCGTCTACGACCTTCTAGTGGCATTTTTGCATAGAATCTGATATAGAATGAATCAAGCTGTTGGACATCCGGCATTCGTCAAGCTTGCGGCAAGATTTTGGTCAAGTGGGCGGAAAAGGATAGCAAAAAGGCCCCCGCAAAGCGGAGGCCTTAGGCAAGGCTATGTCGAGCTGCAGGATTCGCGCTACTCGCAGAGCGAAAGGGCGGCCTCGTCGGCAACGACAACGCAGTTGGTGTGCAGCTGCAGGATCGAAGCCGGGCACTCGGGCGTAACCGGACCATAGCACATGTCATGCACGGCCTGAGCCTTGGCCTCGCCGTTGGCGACGACCAGGATCATGCGGGCATACATGATGGTCTGGGTACCCATGGTGTAGGCCTGACGGGGAACATCGTCGATGCTGTCGAACAGGCGGCTGTTGGCCTGAATGGTGCTCTCGGTGAGGTCGACGCAGTGCGTGCCCTTGGAGAAGTGGTCATCGGGCTCGTTGAAGCCGATGTGGCCGTTGTTGCCGATGCCGAGCAGCTGCAGATCCGGGTAACCGGCGGCGGCGACGATCTTGTCGTACTCAGAGCAGGCAGCGGCGGCGTCGGGGTTGGAACCGTCGGGCACATGCGTGTTGTTCAGGTCGATGTTGATGTGATCGAAGAAGTTCTCACGCATAAAGTAGTGATAGCTCTGGGGATCGTCGTGCGAAAGGCCGCGATACTCGTCCAGGTTGTATGTGCTGACCTCGGCAAAGTCGACGTCGCCCTTCTCGTACCAAGCAGCGAGCTGCTTGTAGGCACCGATCGGGGTGGAGCCGGTGGCAAGGCCCAGCACACAGTCGGGCTTGAGGATAACCTGCGCCGAGATGATATTGGCGGCCTTGCGGCTCATATCCTCGTAGTCTTTAGCTTTAATGATCTTCATTACGCGTCCTTTCTCGTACAAGAGAGGCAAGGCTCCCTTACAAGCACTTGCCCGCGGCCCGCGTCGGCCGCAACCAACGTGTGCGGCCACCAGGGCGAGGTCGCGTAATGTATGTGTCTCGTGTCTAGCCGCGTCGAGGCCCCTGCCCGTCCACGGTGACCCGAAGCCTTTTAGCTTCGGACAAATCCCATCTTGCCACGGAGGGCGTCCTCTTTCAAGGGCGCCCTCCGTAAACGTGTTTGAATTGTAGGCTAATGGCCACGTGCACTTGCTAGCGCTCGCGAGCAACGATGAGCTGGTCCATCTCTTCGACATGCACGCCAACGGAGCCCTTGATGCTCGAGAACTCAACGGAGTTGCACACCAAGATGGGAACCGTCACATCGTAGCCCTCGGCAGCAATTGCCTCGCGATCGAACTCAATGAGCACATCGCCCTTATGGACGATGTCACCCACTTGCGCATGTACGGTAAAGTGCTTGCCCTCAAGCTGAACAGTGTCCAAACCAACGTGGATGAGCACGTCCAAGCCATCGACCGTGTTAAGCGCAACAGCGTGTCCCGTGGGAAAAATGGCCTCGACCTTGGCATCAGCCGGTGCAATCACGCGCGTGCCGGTAGGCTGAATCGCCACGCCCTGGCCCAAAAGGCCGGTGGCAAATGTCTGGTCGTTTACCTCGGAAAGCGGAATGACGTCGCCCGAGATGGGAGCATCCAGCGTAAGGACTCGACCACGCATACCAAAAGACCTTAGGACTTTAGTGAACATGCTCCCCCTCGGACATACCAATCGACCAAAATAGCCTTAACAGTTTACCACTTGGCACTCGTTTTTGACCATTAGGGAAGTTCGCGCTTGACAACCTCGACGATGTCGTCGACAACGCGCTGGGTCAGCTCGTGCGTCTCGGCCTCGGCCATAACGCGGACCAGCGGCTCGGTACCGCTCGGGCGCACCAAGATGCGGCCGCGACCATTGAGCTCCTTCTCGGCGGCAGCGACGGCATCCCAGATGGGCTGGCAATCGTCCAGGCCGGCCTTGTTGTCGGAATGCACGTTGACGAGTACCTGCGGGTACTTCTTCATGATGCCGGCAAGATCGGTGAGGGTACGACCGGTGCGCTTGAGCACGGCCAGCAGCTGCAGAGCCGTCACCAGACCGTCACCGGTGGTGTTGTGCTCCAGGAAGATGATGTGGCCGGACTGCTCGCCGCCGATGACGGCGCCATCCGCGAGCATACGCTCCAGAACGTAGCGATCGCCCACGGCGGTCTGAACCATCTCGAAGCCCTGCTCCTTCATAGCGATGGAGAAGCCCAGGTTGCACATGACGGTCGAGACGATCTCGGAGTTGGCGAGCTTGCCGCGGGCGGCGAGGTCAGAACCGCAGATAGCCAGGATGTAGTCACCGTCGATCTCGTTACCCTCGCTGTCCACGAACAGTACGCGGTCGGCGTCGCCGTCGTGGGCCAGGCCGATATCGGCGTGGGTGCGCAGCACGAGCTCGCGCAGGGGCTCAAGGTGAGTGGAGCCGCACTCAACGTTAATGTCAGTGCCACAGTAATCGGTGTTGATGGCATGGACCGTGGCACCCAGGCGCTGCAGCGCGGCGGGCGTGGTCTGGCAAGAAGCACCATGACCGCAGTCGACGGCAACGACCAGGCCATCGAGCCTCAGGCCATCAAGCGTATCGATGGCGTGGTCGACGTATGCCTTGCGGGCGTCTTTCATCTTGATGATGTGGCCCACGCCGGCACCGGTCGGCAGCGTGTCGGCAGCCATGGCCTCCTCGG
>USPH01000159.1 GCA_900556515.1 uncultured Collinsella sp. | reverse complement strand
CATGTACGTCATGGATATCCCCAACGTGCACGACGAGTCGACGCTCGTGACCTGGAAGGCCGAGGTTAAAAAGCTTGCCGCCAAGATCGAGGAAGAGCGCGGCGTCAAGATTACGCCCGAGCGCCTGAAGGCTGCCATCCACGCCGTCAACGAGAAGCGTCGCGCCCTGCAGCGTCTGGCTGCCACGCGCGCTGCCGATCCGGCACCCATCAGCGGTCTCGACAGCCTGCTGACCGTTCAGGCCGCCTTTATGGACGACACGCCGCGTCTGACCGGAGCCATCAACGAGATGGCCGCCGAGTGCGAGCAGCGCGTTGAGGCCGGCGAGGGCGTGGCGCCCAAGGGGACCAAGCGCATCCTGTACACCGGCACGCCCATGGCCGTGCCCAACTGGAAGCTGTTCAACCTCATCGAGAAGGCCGGCGGCGTCGTGGTGGGCGAGGAGTCCTGCACGGGCTCGCGCTACTACAAGGACCTGGTCGACGAGTCCGGTGAGACGGTCGACGAGATGCTCGACGCCATCGCCGAGCGCTACTTTAAGATTAACTGCGCCGTCTTTACGCCCAACGATCAGCGTATGAAGGACATTGTCCAGATGGCCAAGGACTTGCATGCCGACGGCATCGTCGACGTGGCCCTGCAGTTCTGCACGCTCTACGAGATGGAGTCGTTTGCCGTGGAGAAGGCTGCCGAGGAGGCCGGCATTCCGTTTATGCACATCACGACCGACTACGCCGGCGAGGATGCAGGCCAACTGCAAACCAGGATTGAGGCTTTCTTGGAAACCATTTAGGGGTATCCGTCCCGGCGGCTTCCCCAGGCACCCGATCTTGCCGTTCAAACCATCGTTTGCGTACCAAAGTACGCGGCGCTTCTCTTTCACGGCAACCTCGGGCACCTGGGAAAGCCGTTTCCTTGGTTGGTCAAAAGGTTTGTTAAGGAGTTATATGTCGGAAAATATGGAGCAGCCGTTGCCATCCACGTTTGAGGAGTTCAACGAGCAGCGCAAGGCGGCGTTTATTCGTGTCAAGGATTACAAGCAGGCGGGCAATCGTCTGGTCGGCTTTTTGTGCAGCTATACGCCGCTCGAGATTATCGATGCCGCGGGCGCCTCGAGCGTGGCCCTTTGCGGTACGTCCGATGAGGTGATTCCCGAGGCCGAGAAGGTGCTGCCGGCAAATCTGTGTCCGCTCATCAAGTCGACGTATGGTTTTGCCTATTCGCAAAAGTGCCCGTTTACGTACTTTAGCGACATGATCATCGGTGAGACCACCTGCGACGGCAAGAAGAAGATGTACGAGCTACTCAACGAGCTCAAGCGCACGCACATTCTGCATCTTCCGCAGGGTCGCGATCGCGCCTACGAGCGTGAAGGCTGGTACGAGGAGTGCTGCCTGCTCAAGGAGGAGCTCGAGAACTTCTACGGCATCACGATTACCGACGATGACCTGCGCGCTGCCGTCCGTCGTCGCAACCGCTTGCGTGCGGCCCAGCTCGAGATGTTTGCGCTGCAGGCCAACCAGCCGGCGGCCATGAGCGGCGTCGACCTGATGAGCACCATGTTTGCCGGCACGTTCAGCTTTGATATCGAGGCCTATGCGCAGCAGCTGGAGCAAAAGATTGTCAAGCTGCGCGAGGCCTACGACGCGGGCGAGCGCCCGGTCGCGGCGGATGCCAAGCGCATTCTGATCACCGGCTGCCCAGTGGGTGGCGTAATCAACAAGATCGGTCGCACCATCGAGTCCAACGGCGGTGTGGTCGTGTGCATGGACGACTGCTCGGGTGAGCGCACGGCGGCCATGATGATCGACCCGGAGGCTCCCGATATCCTGCGCGCCATCGCCGACCGTTACCTGGACATCAACTGCTCGGTCATGACGCCCAACGACGGCCGTATGGAAAATACGCTGGCCATGTGCGAGAAGTACCATGTCGATGGCGTGGTAGAGAGCGTGCTACAGGCCTGCCACACCTTCAACGTTGAGAGCGCGCGCATGCAGGGGGCTGTCGAGGGTGTGGGTATTCCGTATATGAAGATCGAGACCGACTACAGCAACGGTGACATGGGCCAGATCGAGACTCGCATCGCCGCCTTTATCGAGACCCTCTAGCTTCCTCAGGCACCGGATCTTGCTCCTCAAACCGTCGCTTGCGTACCCAAAGTACGCTGCGCTCCTCTTTCGGGGCAATCTCCGGCACCTGAGAAACCTAGAGCTAAGGCGCCTGAACGCGCAGCTGTCTTTGATGTTTAGATTGGGAGAGAGCCATGATAGGGATCGGGATCGATATCGGGTCTACGGCGGCTAAGGCTGCTGTGGTCGACGGGGAGGGTTCGGTGGCGTGGACGTGCGTGCAGCCAACCGGATTCTCCTCGGTCGATGCTTCCGAGCGGCTGCGCGAGGCGCTGGCAGCGGCCGGCTATGACGTGGCAGCCGACGATGTGCGTGTGGTCGCGACCGGCTACGGTCGTGTCGCCGTGCCCTATGCGCACAAGGTCGTGACCGAGATCACCTGCCACGGTACCGGTGCCGTGCGCCTGTTTGGCGATCACGGCACGGTGATTGACGTAGGCGGCCAGGACACCAAGGTCATTCAGCTTAAAAGTGGCCGCGTGGCCAAGTTTGCCATGAACGACAAGTGCGCCGCCGGCACGGGGCGCTTTTTGGAGATCATGGCCGATCGCCTAGGCATTTCCCAGCAGCAGATGGCTGACCTGGCGCGTTCCGGCGAGCCCACCAAGATCAGCAGCATGTGCACGGTGTTTGCCGAAAGCGAGGTTATCAGCCTGATCGGTCGCGGTGAGCCGCGCGAGAACATTGCGCGTGGCGTGATCGACAGCGTGGTCTCGCGCGTGGCGACCATGGCCGGGCAGGCCGCGGGCGCCCCGTACTACCTGACCGGTGGCCTGTGCGAGAACGCCTTCGTGGTGGAGCGGTTGGGCGAGCTGCTGGGGTCGCCGGTGACCACCTCGCCCCAGGCTCGCTTTGCTGGTGCCATCGGCGCGGCGATTCGCGCACAGGCGCTCAATTAATGCATCCGCCGCAGGCTCGCATTCATGCGTATACTGGGAGAAAATGATTGACCGATGAGAGGAGGTATCGATGGCTGACGATCAGATTAAGCTCACGTCTATGACTGCCGCGAGCGGTTGAGCCGCTAAGTTGGCTCCTGGAGCCCTCGCCCAGGTCCTGGGCGATTTACCCAATGTGCATAACGACAACTTGCTCGTGGGGTTCGATACCTCCGACGATGCGAGCGTCTTTCGCGTTGGCGATAACTTGGGTCTCGTGCAGTCCATCGACTTCTTCCCACCGATGGTCGACGACCCGTTTTTGTTTGGCCAGATCGCCGCGGCAAACTCACTGTCGGACATCTACGCCATGGGCGGGCGGCCGAGCCATGCCATGAACTTGCTGTGCATCCCGAGCTGTCTGGGCGTTGAGGTTGCCGGTCAGATTCTGGCGGGCGGCGCTGACAAGTGCGTCGAGGCGGGTTGCTCCATCGCGGGCGGTCACACCATCAACGACGACGAGCCCAAGTACGGCCTGTCCGTGAGCGGGTTTGTCGCGCTCGACCGCATGCTCGCCAACAGCGGCGCGCGCGTGGGCGATGCGTTACTGCTGACCAAGGCGGTTGGCTCGGGCATCATCACCACGGCCATTAAGGGCGAGCTCATCGAGCAGGACGAGGCCGCAGCCATGTTTGACTCGATGCGCACCCTCAACGAGGCTCCGATTCGTCTGGCCGAGGGACTTGAGCTTCACGGCTGCACCGACATCACGGGCTTTGGCCTGATCGGGCATGCGTGCGAGATGGCCGAGGGCTCGGGCGTGCAGATTGAGCTTGCGTCGGGGGCGGTGCCGCTCTTTGACCAGGTGCTCGACATGGCGCGTTTGGGCATTATCCCCGCGGGCTCCTACCGCAACCAGGACTTCTTTGGCCCGCGCGTGACGGCCGACGAGGACCTTGAGCCGGGCATGCTCGACGCGCTGTACGACCCGCAGACGTCTGGTGGCCTGCTTATCGCGGCACCTGCTGCCGATGTGGATGAGCTTGCGAGCCGTCTACATGCCGAAGGACGTATCGCCGCCGTCGTCGGTCGCGTGTACGAGCCGGTACCAGGCGGTCCTGCCGTTCGCGTTGTGC
>USPH01000158.1 GCA_900556515.1 uncultured Collinsella sp. | reverse complement strand
GGGCTCGGAGATGTGTATAAGAGACAGTAAGCGTACTTGTCCTCGGGCAGCAGCTCGGCCTTAAATTCATCGACACCCGCCTCGCGCGCAATGCGCTCGGCCGTGCGCTCGGAGTCGCCCGTGAGCATAACGACATGCTTGACGCCCAGCGCATGCAGGTCGGCGATAGCCTCGCGGACCCCGGGCTTGAGCGGATCCTCGATGCCGAGCACGCCCACGACCGTGCCGTCGACCGCCAGGTACAGCGGCGACAAGCCCTGCATCTGGGACTCGATGCGCTCCTTGATGTCGGACTCGAGCTGCGCGCCCTCATCCTCGAATACAAAGTGCGCTGAACCGATGATTGCGCGACGATCCTCGATTGACGAGGCAATGCCGTGCGCCACGATATACTCAACGGCAGCATGGCGCTCGCGATGCTCGAGCTCGCGCTCGCGCGCCGCATTGACCACAGCGCGCGCCACCGGATGCGGAAAATGCTCCTCCAGGCAAGCGGAAAGGCGCAGGACCTCATCCTCGCTCCAGCCATCGGTCGTCAGCACGCAAGCCAGGCGCGGCTGCGCCTCGGTGAGCGTGCCGGTCTTGTCAAAGACAATGGTATCGGCCTTGGCAAACGACTCAAAATACTTCGCGCCCTTGACCATGACGCCCATCTTGGCAGCATCGCTCATAGCGGTCATGACGGCAACGGAACCCGTGAGCTTGAGTGCGCACGAGTAGTCGACCATCAGCGCCGCCGAGGTCTTAATGAGGCTACGCGTGGTGAGAGCGACAAGGCCCGCGAGCAGGAAGTTCCACGGAACGATCTTGTTGGCGAGGTCTTCCATGTGCGACTGGCCCTCGGACTTGAGCGAGTCGGCCGCCTGCACGAGCGAGACGATCGAGCGCAGCTTGGTCTGAGCCGTGTTGGCGCGCACGCGCACCAAGATGCTGCCGTCCTCGACGACAGTTCCAGCAAACACATCGTCGCCTGCGCTGCGCTCGACGGCAAGCGGCTCGCCGGTCAGGGTCGCCTGGTTAACCATGGCGCTTCCCTGCTCAACCACGCCGTCGATGCAGATGGACATGCCGGTGCGAACGGCGACCAAGTCGCCGGGCTCAAGCTCGGTGGCGGCAACGCTCACCTCGGTGTCGCCGACGACCTTTTGCGCCTTGCCGGGCACATCGAGCAGCGAGTTGATGAGCTCGTTTTCGCTCATGGCGCGGGTGTAGTCCTCGAGCAGCTCGCCCACGTTGAGCAGGAACATCGTCTGCCCCGCGGTATCGACATCACGTTTGACAAACGAGATACCGATGGCCGAAGCGTCGAGCACGGGAACGGCCAGACGCGGCTGCGAGAGCTCGTGGAGAGCGGCGCGCAAAAATGCCATGTAACCGGCCACGACAAAGATGGCACGCAGCGGCGTAGGCAGGAACCAGCGGTGCGCGTAGTGGGCACCGATAAGTGTGGCAAGATCCATGACGAGCTTGTGCTTGCGTGGCTCAAGCTGCATCACGTAACCCGTCTTTGCGTCGGCAATGGCCTGGGCATCGAGCGCACCCAGGGCGTCGAGCACGCCTGCACGACACTGCTCGTCATATTCGAGCGCCATCTGGCCAATACGGCCATAAACGCGCACCTTGTGCACGCCGTCGATATCGCCGCTGAGTTTAAGAAGTGCGTCGAGATCGCTCTCTGGCACAGGACCCGCCAATTGAAGACGGGTCCTGCCGGGGATCTCGCTAATAATCGAGAATCTCATAGTTTGTGCCCGGGAGCGTTACTCGGCTGCCTCGTCAGCAGCGGCCTCGCTCTGGGTGATGTAGGCAGCCTCGGCAACCATGTCGTCGACATTGGCCTTGGCCTGCTCGACCATGTCCTGATAGCAGTTCTTGACGCGCATACCGCACGCGATGCCCTGCACGCAGGCATTCTTTACCGGAGCGCTGGTAAGCAGCTTGATGCCGGCCGTGCCGAGCAGAAAACCGCCACCAACAAGCAGGGTGTTAAACGTGGACTTCTTCATGATGTCTCTCCCTTTTCCGCAACAACTGCGGCACGGTGCCTTAGCACCCGAGTAAACAAGTTTGCTCGAGCACACTTTTGGAAAATAGTTTAGTTTTTCTAACTATTAAGTTCAACAAAGGTTAACTTTTTGGAAATCTTGGAGCACAAACCGACCGACTTTCGACAATCCGCTTGCCGCAACGTATATCTCCGGCATCCAAGAAAGGCTCTCCCCCGACCCAACAAATCGAGGTCTAATATTTTCCCGAGAAGTGAACGAGCAAAATCGGACCCCTGAAGCATCCGCATTTTTTGGCAACAAAACCGCAGGAAAAACTCGACAAAACCGCAGGAAACAGAGCCCAAAAGGTGTCGATGTTTCAGGGGTCCAAATAAGGTCGTTCACTTCGCGGAAAAGTATTCACCTTCGATTTCCACCATCACCATAATGTGACGAAGGGACTGTCCCTTTGTCACATTAGGGACAGTCCCTTTGCCACAGTCCTACAGCTGCCAGTCAGCCGCTTCCTTTTGCAGCGCAACCATGCGGGCGAATTCTCCACCTGCTGCCTTGAGCTGCGCCGGAGTGCCCTGCTCGGCAACCACACCATCCTTGAGTACAACGATTTTGTCGGCATTTTCCACCGTACGCATACGGTGGGCAATAACGATAACCGTCTTACCTGCAAGCAGACGGGAGAGTGCCTGCTGTACCACGGTCTCATTCTCCACATCCAAGCTTGCCGTCGCCTCGTCCAACAGCACGATGGGCGCGTCTTTGAGCAGCGCGCGGGCGATGGAGATGCGCTGGCGCTCGCCACCGGAGAGTTTGGAGCCGTTCTCGCCGATCATGGTGTCGTAGCCCTGCGGCATGCGGTTCACGAACTCGTCGCAGTTGGCGGCACGCGCGGCCGCAAGCACTTCCTCATCGGTGGCATCACGACGCCCGAGGCGGATGTTTCCCATCACCGTGTCGTCAAAGAGCAGCACGTCTTGGAACACAATGGCGTAGTCGCGCAGCAGCACCTCGGGATCAACGCCCGCAACATCCACGCCACCCACGGTGACCGTGCCTTCGGTGGCATCCCAAAAGCGCGCGGCCAGGCGGCTCACCGTAGACTTACCGGAGCCCGAAGGACCGACCAGTGCCGTGACCTCGCCTTCCTTGGCGGTAAAGCTCACATCGGTAAGAACTTTCTCGCCGGCGCGGCCGTCCTCGCCCGCACCATAGCCAAATGCCACGTGATTGAACACCACATCGTGGCCTACGGGCTCAAACTGCTCGCTGCCCCGCGCCACGGGCTCTTCCATGATGGAACGCATGCGCTTGGCCGACGACTCGGCGGCAAACAGCTCGGACATCAGCATCAGCGCCTGATCAAAGGGCGCATAGATGCGGCTCACCATAAGCAGGAAGGCAAACATCATCAAAAAGTCGACCTGGCCGGAGGCGACCATCGCAGCGCCCGTGACCAACGTGGTGGCAATCCCCAGGCGCAGGATGGCAAAGGCGGAGTTGACCAAAAGCCCATTGGCGAGCTCGCCCTTGGTGGTCTCGCGCTCCTCGGCATCGATCACGGCGTTGAGCCCCTCAAGATAATGAGCCTCCTGGTTGGTGGCGCGGATCTCGCGCACGCAGTCGAGCGTCTCCTGGATCGCCTCGGTAACCTTGACCTTCTCGGCACGCACATGGTCGAACACCGGGATCATGGGGCCGCGCGTCAGATACAGCACGGCAAAGGCCACGGGAACGCTCCAAAACGCCGCAATCGCCAGCTGCCAGCAAAAGAACAGCGACGCCACGAACACAATGACGCTTGCGATGATGGCACCCCAAAGCTCTCCCAGCACGTGGCTGTAGGCGTGCTCCATGGCCTGGACGTCACCCATGATGGTCTCGGTTAAATCGGCCAGATCACGACGACCAAAAAACGACAGCGGCAGTTTGCGCAAGCGCTCGGCAATCTCCATACGCTGCTTGCCGCACTCCTCGTAAAAGATGCAGTAGGTGTAGTAATACTGCTGCCAGTTAGAGGCAAAGAGCAACACGAAAAAGACCAGGAGGCCGCCCACAATCGGCAGGACATCCGGCAGGTCGGCACCGGTGGCGAGATGTTCGACAAAACCGGCCATGTCCAGGAACAATAAGCCCATGCCGGCCATGGTAA
>USPH01000157.1 GCA_900556515.1 uncultured Collinsella sp. | reverse complement strand
GGAAGCCCTGCTGGAGCGTGCCTATCGCAACGCCGAGGCCGCGCCCGAGCCCGTCATTGAGGCGAAACCCGCCCCCGAGCCCGAGCCGCAGCCGGTAGCACCCAAGGTCCAAAAGGTCCAGGCGACCGTCATTGAGCCCGAGCCCGCACCTGCACCTCAGCCCGAGCCGCAGGTCACCAAGCCCGCACCCGTGACGAGCGCCCGTCACGATAAGCCCGCTGGCAAGACCAAGGCCATCGAGCGCCATCGCCCCGGTCGTGTGCGCATGGGCTTGGGCCTGATCGGCCTGGGTCTTAAGACGCTCATTACCGGCAAGACGAAATAGTCGTTTGTAGAAGCAGTTTGTAGAAGCGCCCCGCATTTGAGGAAAGCCTCGGATGCGGGGCGCTTTTCCCTGCTACCATGGTGCGAACAACAACACGAATGACAGGCAGGAATATGAAGCTCACTATAGAATCGATGACGTACGGCGCCGACGGGCTGGCGCACGCCGACAACGGCAAGGCCGTCTTTGTGCAGGGCGCCGTGGCAGGCGACACCGTCGAGGCCGAGGTCGTACAGGACGGCAAGTCGTTCATGCGCGCCCGCACGACCGAGATTCTGGAGCCGAGCCCCGATCGCATTCAGCCCCCCTGCCCCTTCGTTGGCATCTGCGGCGGTTGTTCGTGGGGCAATCTCTCACGCACGGCGCAGCTCGCCGCCAAAGAGCAAAACCTGCGCTCCACGCTCGAGCGCATCGGCAAGTTCGCTCCTGAGCAGGTCGATAAGTTGGTACAGCCCATCTGCCACACCAAGGACGACTGGGGCTACCGCAATAAAATCGAGCTCGAACCGACCGTCGTCAACGGTCGCGTGCGCCTTGGCATGCACGGTGTCGACCCCAGCAAAATCGTGACCGTCGATACGTGCCCGCTGTTCGATAAGCGCTTCCCAAAGGCGCTCAAATCGGTCGTCGGCGCACTCAACTATCTAAGCGGCAGCCATGACTTAGGGCTTGAACGCGTGGGCATTCGCGCATCGCGCCGCACCAAGGCACTCGAGGTCGCACTCTGGACGCCCACAGGCTCTTTTCCGCGCTCGCAGGTCTCCCGCGTGCTGGCGGACGCCGCTCACCCCACGAGCATCGTGCGCGTGATGAGCAAGGGCGAAAAGAAGGCCCGCCGCGTTTCCAAAGTCGAGATGCTCGCCGGCGAGGGCTCGTGGACCGAGAACATCGCCGAGGGCCAGATGCGCTTGTCTGCCCCGTCGTTTTTCCAAGTCAACACCAAGGGCGCCGAGATTTTAATTGATCTCGTTATGGACGCCCTCGACCCGCAGGAAGACGAGCTGGCCGTGGACCTGTACTGCGGCGCCGGAACCTTTACCCTGCCGCTCGCCCGCCGCTGCGACTTCGTCGCCGCCGTCGAGGCCTACGGCCCGGCCGTGCGCGACCTGCGCCGTAACCTGGAGATCAACAAGCTTGATAACGTCGACGTCATCGGCGGAGACGCGGTGCGCGAGTTCCCCGACCAGGATGCCGACGTCTTGGTGGTCGACCCGCCGCGCGCAGGCCTCGCCCCCGAGGCGATCGACCTTATTGCCAGCACGAGTGCTCGCGATGTCGCCTACGTGAGCTGCGACCCGGCCACCCTGGCGCGCGATCTCAAACGCTTTGTCGAAGAAGGCACCTTCTCCCCCGTAAAGATCACGCCAGTCGACCTGTTCCCACAAACTTTCCACTGCGAGACCGTCGTCCACCTTAGGCGCAACTAGCCACTTAATCATTGCTCAGAAAAATCATTGGGAAATCGAGCGTGGCAAGCGGAGGTCTTCGGGGTATAAGACGGCTAATTGTATGCCGCCTATGAAAGGAACCCTCATGCCCAGCGTTGCCGTTCTCGCCGCCGATGGCTTTGAAACTATTGAATGCTTGACCATGGTCGATGTCATGCGTCGCGGCGGCGTGCGCGCCACGCTCGTCTCGATCATGCCCACGCGTGAGGTCGTAAGCTCGCTGCAGATCCCCGTGACCTGCGATGCACTCTTTGATGAGATCAACTTTGACGAGTACGACTGCGTCGTGCTGCCCGGCGGCCTGCCCGGTGCCACCAACCTGCGCGCCGATCAGCGCGTCTGCGACGTGGTCTGCGAGTTCGCCGCGACCAAGCACGTTGCCGCCATCTGCGCCGCCCCGTTTATCCTGGGCGAGCTCGACCTGCTCGAGGGGCGCCACGCCACGTGCTTCCCTGGCTTTGAGAAAAGCTTCCCCGAAGGCGCCTATACCGGCGAGAAGGTTACGCAAGACGGCAACATCATCACCGCCAGCGGCATGGCCCAATCGCTCCCCTTTGCGCTTGAGCTGCTGCGCACGCTCGCCGGCGACAAGGCCGTCGAGAAGGTCGCCGAGGGCATTCAGCTATGATTTTGGCTTCGCAATCACCGCGCCGCATCGAGTTGATGCGCGAGGCGGGCTATGACATTCGCATCATTCCTGCCGATATCGACGAAACGCCGTTTGATGGCGAGGCCCCGCTTACGCTCGTTGAACGCTTAGCACGCGCCAAAGCCGCCGCCGTTGCCGCTGAGCATGCCGAGCCCAACGAACTGACCGTCGCGGCCGATACTATTGTCACCTTTGACGGCCAAATTTTGGGCAAGCCGGCAGACGAGGACGAGGCACGCACCATGCTCCGCGAGCTTTCGGGCCGCACGCACCAGGTCGCAACCGGCGTCTGCATCGTTAAAGCCGGCGACGCTACAGCTCCGCATGCCGCCGAGAGCCTGTCGTTTGTCGATGTGACCGATGTGACGTTCTATGAGCTTACCGAAGAGCAGATCGAGCGCTATGTTGCCTCCGGCGAACCCATGGACAAGGCCGGGGCCTACGGCATCCAAGGCACGGGCGGCCGCATGCTTGTGCACGATATTTCGGGTGACTTCTACAACGTGGTGGGCTTGCCCATCGCTCGCGTCGCACGCGCGATTCAAAAACTCTCGTAATTGCATCTGGCACTGGTTATCCCCCAGCGCCTACAATTTTGCCGTACCGTACGGATCCCGACCGGGCATAAGGCCCGGCGGAAAACCGATAGGAGAAAACATGGACACACTGCTCGAAGCCATCGATGTTTGCAATGTCGATGGCTTTTGCTTTGGCAACTATACGGACGAGGAGGCTGGCACCGGCTGCACCGTAATCGTGGCGCCCGAGGGTGCCACCGGTGGCGTTGACGTACGTGGTGGCGCTCCCGCTTCGCGTGAGACCGACCTGCTGCGTCCCGAAAACACCGTTGATAAGGTCCACGCCGTCTGCCTTTCGGGCGGATCGGCCTTTGGCCTCGAAGCCGCAAGCGGCGTGGCCCGCGAACTCGAGAGCCGCGGCATTGGTCTGCCCGTCGGCCCCACGCAGGTGCCTATCGTGTGCTCCAGCTGTATCTTCGACCTCGCCTTTGGTAACCCCACCGTTCGCCCCGACATTGAGGCCGGTATCGCCGCCGTGCGCGAGGCGCTCGACCACACCCCTGCCTCGCTCGAGCAGGGCAACGTGGGCGCCGGCACAGGCGCCACCGTAGGTAAGCTCATGGGACCTGCCACCTGCATGAAGGCCGGCCTTGGAGCCGCCGCCGTGGCACTCGGCCCCGTCAAGGTGGGCGCCGTGGTCTCGGTCAACGCCTGCGGCAACGTTGTCGACCCCTTCACCGGCGAGTGGATCGCTGGTATGCGCGCCGCAGCCGATAGCGACCAGATCGTCGACATGGAACTCGCAGCCTTTGCCGCCGCCGGATCCATGCAGATGCCGCTCGACCGCACCAACACCACCATCAGCTGCATCGTCACCAACGTGGAACTCACTAAGGCACAAGCCACCAAGGTCTCCCAGATGGCCGCAGACGCCTACGCACACGCCATCCGCCCCACACACACCACCAACGACGGCGACACCATCTATACCCTCGCCAGCGGCAAACTGGGCGCCCAGGCAAGCGCCGCCGTTCCCCTGGACCTGTTGGGCATGCTCGCAGTAAGGGCCCTGGAAACTGCCATCGTAAACGGAGCCAAAACCGCCAAAACCTCCCACGGCATCCCCGGCGCCGCGAAGTAGCCTAACCTGACCGGTTACCCGGTGGGGCTTGGTTATGTTCTGTCTCTTATACACATCTCCGAGCCCACGAGACATGC
>USPH01000156.1 GCA_900556515.1 uncultured Collinsella sp. | reverse complement strand
ATGCCGGCGTAGCCATAGGCGCGCATCGTGGCAAACAGGCCCTTGCGCCTAAACAGGCGCTTGAGCTCAAAACCGATTCCGGCCACCGGCTACTCCCCCTCTCTGGGCAGGTCAAACGCTTGCGCCGTCACGTCGTACAGCGCGCGATAGTTGGCGAGCATCTGCTCGTGCAAAAAGTACGTGGCAACGCGACGCTGGCCTCGTTCCCCCATCTCAATGCGACGGGCGCGGCTTGTGCACATGCGTTCCATGGCATCGGCCAAGCCCTTGCGATACATAGGCGGCGTCACAAAACCTGCCACGCCAAAGTCATCGCCCGGAGCGCCTTCGAGCAACTCACGGCAGCAGCCCACCTCGGTCGTCACGCAGGGACGACACGCGGCAAGCGACTCCAGCACGCTGAGCGGCTGGCCCTCGGAGATGCTCGTCAAAATGGTAAAGTCGAGCTTTTCCATGTACTCGACCACGTTGACGCGGCCGGTAAAGATCAGGTCGCGCACGCCCAGGGTTTCGACCAGCGCGTGGCACTCGGCGCCGTACTCCTCGTCGTCCACGCCGCCCATGATGTGCAGGCGCACCTTGGGCAGGCGCTCGTGCAGCTCAAAGAAGGCATAGATCATGGTCTTAACATCCTTGATGGGCGCCAGGCGCACCACCGCGCCAATGTCCACCCAGCCGTCATCGGTCTTTAAGGGAATATCCTTAAAGCGATCGAACTGGATGCCGTTGGGGATGACCAGGCATTTGTCCGCATCGCAGCCCATATCAATCTGCGTCTTGCGGGCGTTATGGAACAAACTCGTCACGCGGAAGGCGCGGCGGTAGATCTCCTCCGAAAGCAGGTAGAAAAAGCGAATCCAGCGGTCCTTAAAGGACGGCACCACCCAATCGGCGCGAATGATCTCTTCCTCGCGCTCGCGGGTATAGATGCCATGCTCGGTCAGCAGCACCGGCGCATGGTGAACGCTTGAGCCCAGGCAGGCGAGCAGGCCACCGTAGCCGGTCGAGATGGCATGGTACACATCGGCCACCGGCACCTCGCTGCCCAACAGATAGAGCACGGGCAGCAACATGGAGCGCATGGTGTGGAATGCATCGGCAAAGGGCGTGTAGGGATACTCGGCCAGGCACACGTCGCGAAAGATATCCATAAACGTGCGGCTCTGCAAAAACGAGAGCGGATGCACGCGACGGCGGTAGAAGATATCAAATAACACGTCCCAGTCCGGATTGGAGAGCGACACCAGACGGCGTAACGCCTCGCGCTCACGGTCGTTAAAACTGGCTTCATGTTGCTCGCCCGAAAGCCGCAGGGCATCGTCCAGGAACACCTCGTGCACCTCGACCACGTTGCCGGGCAGCTCGTAGACAAACTTGCCGCGGTCGGCAGCATGCGCGCCGATCACCCACAGCACAAACTCGTGCTCGGGCATGGCCGTAATGTAGCCATGCATCCAAGTGGACACACCGCCGTGTACATAGGGGTAGCAACCCTCGAGTACCAAGCAGATTCTCATTTGTCGCCACCCTCCTTGCGCGCAATGGTCACCGTCTTATCATTTGCCTTGAGCAGATACAGATTGCCCGTAAGGTGCGTCAGTTCGCCACCCGTCACCGCACCCGGCTCGCCATTATTGGCGCAGAGCATGAGCCACGCCTCGTCGTGGAAATTGCCCAGGTTGAGCGTCCAGGCATCCGCGCTGGTATCCACGCTCACCGTCACGGACGAAAAACGCTGGATGGCACCGGAGCACTCCGACGCCGTCTGGTGCCGCAGGTCGGGCGCGGATTTGGTAAGCCACTCCAGGTAGTCGACCAGGCCGCCCTTGTAGACCTCCCAGCCCTCCTTGGCTCCGCGATCGGGGTCCAAAAGGTCGTCCGGGTGCATAAAGTGCGTGCTCACGTAGTGCATGTTGAGCTCGGACACGGCTGCCAGGCGCATATAGGAATCGTCGACCATGCCGCCCGAGACAATACGCGGCTGTTCCACAATGCCATCGCTCGCCACGCCAAACTCCTGCACGTAGGGCAGGTCGGTGCCATCCTCAAAATACGTACTGGCAATGGTCATAATTCGCGGAACATCGGTACCGATAAGCTTGCGCGCGCGAGCCGAAAGAATATTCGACGGCGGCACGTAAACCGAGCCATGAGCATTGGGCAGGACCTCGTCCTGAAACGCGATAAGTTCGTTGAGCGAAGCGACGAGCGTCTCTTTGTTCTTCCAGGTCTTGTAGTCGTACAGCGTGCCGTAGTCGGTATCCCAGAGTGCCAGAGGCTGATGGTTGTAGCCGTGAAAGCCCAGCTCGCCGCCCATCTGCAGCAGCATGCCGCCAAAATAGCGGAACTGCGTGGTATCGGGTTGGCGCGCGGGCTCGATCTGGTTGACCGCGTCCTCGTAGTTTTCGATCATCACGCCGGTATAGCGAATGCCGTATTTTTGCGCGAGCTTTTGCAGATCGGGCCACCAGACCTTGGTGTAAAAATCGGCAATGGAAAGGCCGTAGTCACGCTTGATATAAGTACCGTCGCCCGAGGGCACGGGACTAGGAAAGTCGTCCAAAAAGAACACGGCGCTGTTGATGACCGGATAGGCCGTGGTATCACCCAGCAGACTGATCGCCGCGGCGTAAAAGCCACGCATGACCTTGTCATAGATACCGATATTGCATACCACGGTGCGCCCGCTACCGCAGTCATTCGACCAAATGAGCGGGGCGCCCGCATCGCCGGTCGTAGCCCACACACGAGCCGTCTCGCGCAGCGATACCGAAAGCGACGAATCAAAAGGGTCCGAGAGCTCGTAGCGCTCTCCCCCGCCCAGCATAAAGTCCTCACTCGGCACAATGCTTTCGGCTTTTACATAGTCATATCCGGCCGATTCAATGCCAAGCTTGGAGGCAATCACTTGCAGATAGCTCGAGTTATCCGGCGGCATAGCGAGCATAAGCGAACCGCCGGCACTCACCCAACTCATAATGTCGCTCAGGTGCGTACCGAGCCCATCGAGCGACGGCATGAGCAAAATCACGCGATCGAAGGAGGTCAGCGAGGGAATGGCATCCGCACCATCCAGGGCAAGGTCCACGTCGCGGTGCGCGATCTTCATGTCGAGCAGGATCTGGTCGAGCTGCTCCTTTACGTCCTCGACGCCAGCTTGATCGGAATCGGTAATGACCAGGCACGTGGGCTTTTGGCCAAAGATTGCCGAGGAGGCCGGCACCGCATCGTTGGCGGCAAGCATGCCCAGCTTGTGCTGTCCAGCGCTGTACTGCACGCCGGCACGCTCCACCAGCAGCACGGCGGCCATGGCAATAAAGACCGCCCACACCACGAGGAGTCCCATCCAACGAAAGCGGCCTGCACGGTCGCGGATATGTTGCACCACGCTCATCTGGCCTCCTCCCCGTCGCGCCAAAACGCCAGCTGCTCGCGGTTGTCGGCGCTCAAATACACATGTTGCTTGTCAATCGCATCGATCACACGGTGGACCTCGTCACCGTCGCGGCGCATCACGGCTAGGCGCAGGCAAAGCATCCAAACCTCCTGCTCCTCGGGCACGTCGAGCACCAGCTGGTCGGTCACGGCCTGCGCCTCGTCGGTCTGTCCGACATCGGCCAGCGCTGTCGCGTATCGAATGCGCAGCTCAAGGGTATCCTCGCGCTCGCAGCGACGCGCAAGCAGGAGCGCGTACTGTTGGCGCTGAATCTGAGCCACGCGCCCCTCAGCCAAGCCCAAGCCCAAGTATTCACCAAGAAAATCGCAGTATTCGTTGAGGTTTTGAGCGCTCGGGTCCGTCTTAAAGGCACGCTCCAGCTGCTGCAGTTTAAGGTCGGACTCCTTGGAGATCTGCGCCACCGCCGTCGCGGCATAGTGCGCCACCTCAACGTCGTCGTTAAGCTTAGCCGCCTGCAACTGCGCCAGGTACGCGTCGGGCTCCTCGGTGAGCATGGAGAGCATTAGGCGGCGCCGGTATGCCGGGTCGTTGACGATGAGCGCCTCCTCGAGCGGCACTACGCCTGCATCGTCCTCACCACTCGGTACCGACATACTGCGATGCAGGTCATCGTTGAAGCGCAGCGACTCCAGCGCAGACTCTTTCAGCCCCTCGCCAAACACCTGTCTCTTATACACATCTGACGCTGCCGACGAAGCTAGAA
>USPH01000155.1 GCA_900556515.1 uncultured Collinsella sp. | reverse complement strand
CTTCGTCGGCAGCGTCAGATGTGTATAAGAGACAGCCCTCGGTATCAATCGCCACCTGGGGCTCGTCGTCAAAGTTGGGGACACCCTGGGGCTCGGTGGGAACGGGCTCGGCGGTCGCATCGGCAACGGGCTCGGCGTCGACCGGCACATCGCCCTCGTCAGCGCCCTCGTCCTCGGCAGCATCTTCGCCGTTCGCAGCGGCGACGGCCTCGTGAGGATCCTTGCCCTCGGCCTCGGCGCGCATGCCCAGCACCAGGTTGCGCAGGCCCGCGACCGTGCCCTCCACGTCGGGGGCAGGCTGGTCGGCGTGCAGATAGGCCCAGTCCATCATAAAGGTGGCCGAAGACAGCGCACCGATGGCCAGCGCGTCATCGGGGCACGAAAGCTCAACCTCAAAGACGCGCTCGTCGTGCTCGCTTACGCGCGTGCGGCCGCACGAGATGCTACCGGCAAGACCGGTCTCGTTCATGAGCTCAACCGTCACGTGCTCCAGCAGGTGGCAGAGCTCGGTCTGGCCCATGCAGTCCTGGAACTCGCGACCGGAATCACCCAGGCACAGGTGCTTGGCAATCGCCGGCACCAGGTAATACACGCGCGCCGTGGCCTCGATATCCTCCGAGGTCATGAGCGGCATGCCGGGGTTCACCAGCACATGCGCGCAGATCTTGTCCTCGCTGACGGTGACCTTAAGGATGTTGAACAGGCCTGCCATAACTCTCCCCTACTCTTCCTTGCCCTACTCGTCGCCATCGTGCGGATCCACAGAGCCCGCACCCGACGCCGCCGGCTTCTCTGCCGAAGACTCGGAATCCTTCTTATCGGTTTCGGCCGGAGCGATCACGCGAATGAGCGAGATGCGCTGGCCACGCATCGACTGAACTTTAAACTTGTACCCCGCGACCTCAAACACCTCTCCGATGTCGGGCACCGAGTCGCAAAGCTCCAAAATCCAGCCGGCGATGGTCTCATAATCATCGCTTTCCTCGAGCGGCCAACCAAGCTCAATCGCGTCATCGCACGAAAAACGCCCATCAACGAGCCACTCGCGGCGCGAAAGGCGCGTGAGATACTTGTTGTCGGGGTCGAACTCGTCCTCGATCTCGCCGACGATCTCCTCGACGATATCCTCGATGGTGATAATGCCGGCCGTGCCGCCGTACTCGTCCACGACCACCACGATCTGGTCGTGCGAGGTCTGCATCTCGGACAGTAGCGGCAGGATGTCCTTGGTGTCGGGCACAAAGGTGGCGTCGCGCAAAAAGCCGGCGATGGGCTGGTCACCCTTGCCGTCGAGCGCGGGTTGGATCAGGTCCTTGATGTGCGCAATGCCGGCGACGTTGTCGGGATCCTCGTGATAGACGGGGATGCGGCTGAAGCCGGTCTGGCGCATGGTGGACAGCACGTCGGCGACCGTCTCGTCGTCCTCGCACATGGTGGTGTCCACGCGCGGCACCATGACCTCGCGGGCAACGGTATCGCCCAAGTCAAAGATCTCGTGGATCATACGCTTTTCCTCGTCGAGCAGGTCGTCCTGCTCCGAGACCATGTACTTGATCTCTTCTTCCGAGACGTTTTGGCGGTCGTCGGCGCTCTTGATGCGCAGGATGCGGGCCAGGCCATCGGAGCAGGCGCCGGTCAGCCACACGAGCGGACGGGCGATCTTTTGGAAAAACGACAACGGTCCCACGACCTGCTTGGACACGCCCTCGGCATTGGCCAGGCCGATGCGCTTGGGGACGAGCTCGCCGATCACGATGGACACGAAGGCGACCGCGACGGTGATGATGACCGGCGCCAGGCCGCGCGCGATGGCGGAGAGCGGCGCGATGCCAAAGCTCATGAGCCACGTGGCGAGCGGGTCGGACAGACTCGTCGAGGCGACGGCGGACGAGGCGAAGCCCACGAGCGTAATGGCAACCTGGATGGTGGCGAGCAGCTGGTCGGAGTCGGCAGCCAGCTTAATGGCACGCTCGGCGCGCTTGTCGCCTTCCTCGGCCTCGTGCTCCAACACGGCGCGCTTGGCCGTGGTGAGCGCCATCTCGGACATAGAGAAGTAGCCGTTGATGAGGGTCAAAACGAGGGTGGTGATAAGGGAGATGGTTATGTCCATCGGGAGTTTCTCGAACCTCCAAGATTCGGGACGTCAGGTTAAAACGTTGATGGCGGATACGGCAATTGCACCGGCGCCCAAACGAGAACGCGGGCGCGCAGGCGTGGTCGCTAGATTACGAAGAGGATCACCGCCATGAACTGGAAGATGCTGCCGGCGAGCACCCACAGGTGAAACACGCTGTGCAGATAGCGCACGTTTTTGGCGATATAGAACGGCACGCCCGCGGTGTAGCACACGCCGCCGACGGCGAGCAGGGCAAGTGCCACGGGGTTGAGCAGCGCAACAAGTTCGGGCAGCTTAAAGACAACGAGCCAGCCCATCAGCAGGTAGACCAGGCCGCTTACCCAATGCGGCTGGCGCTCGCGTAGGAAGCACTCGAGGGCGATGCCGATGATGGCGATGGCCCATACGGCAAAGAACAGCACAGCGCCGCCGTCGTTTGCGAGCGTGATGAGGCAAAACGGCGTATAGCTGCCGGCTATGAGCAGGTAGATGCAGCTGTGGTCGATGATGCGAAACACGCGCTTGGCGCGCGCGGGCTGAATCGCGTGGTAGAGCGTGGAGGCTAGGTATTCGAGGATAATGCTGACGCCATAGACAATCGCCGCGGCCATATGGGCCGGGCCTCCGCCGCGCAGGGCGGCGAATACGATCAGGAGCACCAGGCCCGCGATACCCAGCAGGCAGCCGACACCATGGGTGACGGAGTTCATGATCTCCTCGCCCACTGTGTAGTGTGGAACGGCCGCGGTCTTGGGTCGCGGCTTAGAACTGTCGCTCGAATCGGACATGCCGGTTACATCCTCCAACGTAAAGAGTTCTCAACACTATATCAAAGCGTCTAGGTACGTGCGAAATTTGCACCATACGTGACCCTTTGTTTACCCATTCTTTGCCTGTTGACGCATCAACGGCGAACGTCCATAATGCGCTTGCATTAAATGTTGATGTATTAACATCTTATAGGAGAATACCGCATGGCTCAAAACGCACGTTCCCATCGAAAGCTCAAGATAGCCGGCATCATTGCACTGGTGGTTGTCGTTGCGCTGCTCGGATTTGCCGGCAACTTTCTGTTTGACTTCGCGCTGAATCCCCGCGCGCCATACACCATGAAGATGATGCAGGATAGCAAGAACGACAAAGAAGGTGAGCAGCCGGATGCCGAGGATACCGAGGCGCGGGCATGGTTTAAAGAGAACCGCAAGAGCAGCAACCTCACCGCGGACGACGGGACCGAGCTTGCCGCCTGGTATTTTGCTGCGTCGGAGAGCACGCACGACTACGCCGTCTGCCTGCATGGATATACCAACGAGCCCATCGGTATGGCCCGATACGCCAAACGCTTCCACGACCGTGGCATGAACGTACTCGCACCCGCCGCCCGCGCCCACGAGCGCTCCGGCGGCGACTATATCGGCATGGGCTGGCCCGAGCGCCTCGACATCGTCGCATGGATCGAGCGAATCGTTCAGGCTGACCCCAAGGCGCGCATCCTGGTCTTTGGCGAATCCATGGGCGCGGCGACCGCCATGAACGTCGCGGGGGAATCTCTGCCCGCAAACGTGAAATGCATTATCGAGGACTGCGGTTATACGAGTGTTTGGGACGAGTTTTCTCTGCAGCTCAAGGACGTGTTCGGCCTGCCCAGCTTTCCCTTGCTCGATGTAGCAAACTTGGTGTGCAACGTGCGCGCGGGCTACGACTTTCATAAGGCGAGCAGCGTGGAACAGCTCAAGCGCGCGACGGTTCCCATGCTGTTTATCCACGGTGACCAAGACACCTTTGTGCCGTACAGCATGCTCGACCAAAACTACGACGCGTGCGCCAGCAAGGTCAAGCAAAAGCTCACCGTCCATGGCGCCACCCACGCCAAGAGCGCGCAGGTCGACCCCGAACTCTACTGGAACACGGTCGACGACTTCCTCGACGAGTATTTTTAGGCAAAAAGCAACGTCTGGGGTTTTGTTGCCAAAAATCGGTTTGCGGTCGGCGGTATTCGTTTTTTCACCGCACTTCCGAAAAGCTGTCTCTTATACACATCTGACGCTGCCGA
>USPH01000154.1 GCA_900556515.1 uncultured Collinsella sp. | reverse complement strand
TCGGCAGCGTCAGATGTGTATAAGAGACAGCGAATCACTCGAGGCGCTCCTGATCCACAAGCACATGGCAATCCCGCGCATGTTTTGCGATCTGCGCTATGTGGTCATCGACGAGGTCCACTCGCTCATGCGCGGCGACCGCGGCGGTCAGACACTCTGCCTTATCGAGCGCCTTTCGCGCATGGCGGGCGTGCAGCCCCGGCGCATTGGCCTTTCGGCCACCATCGGAGACCCCGAGCGCACGGGTGCCTTCCTGTCGCAGGGAACGGGACGCGACTGCGTCATCCCCCGCTTTGAGGAGCCGCGCCGCGTGTGGCGTATCTCCATGGAGCACTTCTACAACTCGGGCCCCCAGGCGCAGCAACGAGGATTTATGAGCGCGGGCCCGCAGGAAGCCGAGGTGCTCGCATGTGAGCGCATTGAGGCGGCGCCACCCGCGGCACTGCCCGCATCCGGACAAGACATGCGCCACAGCGGACAGCTTACGCAGCAGGAGCGTCGTCAACGTCGCGAACAGGCACGGGGCAAGGCTGCCCCCAAAGACCGTCGCACCTCCTCGGCCCCCGAGGGAGAAGTCGACATCCCGCGAGCGACCGAGCAGGCGCTGCTCAACCCCACCGATACCGCACCCGACAACGCCGACCCCGGCATGGGCTATATCTTTGAACATACCCGCGGCCGCAAGTGCCTGGTCTTTGCCAACTCGCGCGAGGAGGCCGAGGCCGTGTGCTCCATGCTGCGCAGCTACTGCGAATACCGGCACGAGCCCGACCGCTTCCTGATCCATCATGGCAACCTCTCGGCATCGCTGCGCGAGACGGCCGAGGAGCTGATGCGCGACGAGGAGCAGGCACAGACAACCGTCACCACCTCAACGCTGGAACTCGGTATCGATATCGGCCGCCTGGAGCGCGCGTTCCAGATTGACGCGCCGTTTACCGTCAGTTCCTTTTTGCAGCGCATGGGGCGCACGGGCCGCCGCGATCTTCCGCCCGAGATGTGGTTTGTCATGCGCGAGGAGGAGCCCGAGCCGCGCACGATGATGCCCGAAACGATTCCCTGGAAGCTCCTGCAGGGCATCGCACTCGTACAACTCTATCGCGAGGAAAAGTGGGTCGAGCCGCCCGAGCTCGATCGGCTCCCCTACAGCTTGCTCTATCACCAGACCATGTCGACGCTCGCTAGCACCGGCGAGCTCACACCGGCCGAACTTGCCCAGCGCGTACTCACGCTCAGTTACTTCCACCGTGTCTCGGCCGACGACTACCGCGTACTGCTACGTCACCTCATCAAGATCGACCATATCCAGGTCACCGAGGGCGGCGGGCTCATCGTGGGCCTCGCGGGCGAGCGCATCATCAACAACTTTAAGTTCTACGCCGTGTTCCAGGAGAACGAGGAGTTTACCGTTCGTAGCGAGTCAGCCGAGCTGGGTACGATTGTCAATCCGCCACCGCCCGGCGAACGCATCGCCATCGCGGGCCATTGCTGGATCGTCGAGGAAGTGGACTGGAAGCGACACACCGTCTTTGCCACGCAGGTCAAGGGCCGTGTGCCGGCCTACTTTGGCGACTGTCCTGGAGACATTAACACGCATGTGCTCGAGCGCATGCGCCAGGCGCTCAACGAGCATGCGGTATACCCATACCTTATGCGCAACGCGCGGGCACGCCTTGCGCAGGCTCGTCATACGGCCGAGATATCCGGCGCGGGAACTAAGCCGCTCATCAACCTGGGCGGTGACACCTGGGTGCTCTTCCCGTGGCTGGGCAGCTATGCCTTCCTGGCGCTCGAACGCATGCTCAAGATTAAATGCGCCGCAGAGCTGGGCCTCCGTGGGCTCGACCCGTCGCGTCCATACTTTATGCAGTTTAAGATGAAGGCCGACGAGGAGACGTTCTTTGAGGTGCTCGCTGCCGAGGCCGAGAAGGACTTCGACCCCATCGAGCTCGTCTATCCCGGCGAGGTGCCTTACTTTGACCGCTACGACGAGTACGTTCCCGAGGAGCTCGTGCGCAAAGGCTTCGCCGAAGGCGTGCTCGACATCGAGGGAATGAAGCAGCGCGTCCTCAGCTGGCGCGACCACGCCTAAGGCCAGTCTTTTTGGGACGGGCCAAATTAGCTAGTCGCGGAGAGGGGTGCCGATGAAGTCGGTGTCAAAAGGTACGGCTTCGGTGAAGGCGTAGTCGCCGTCGCTGGCGATGAGCAGATAGTTTTCCTCGCCGCCAAACTCCGTGTCGCCGCAGGGGATCACCCAAGCATGATCGAACACCTCGAGCGCCGTGGCGGCGCAATCGCGCAGGAACGTCACGTCGCCCCCCTCGTTCGCGCTCACGATATTGGCCACATAGATACCGCCCGGGTTCAAGCTACCCCGCACCAAGCGAAGCGCCTCAACGGTCGCCAGCTCGCGCACGGGCTCGGCACCACCAAAGCAATCGCTCACGATCACGTCATAGCGACGATGCCCCACACTCGTCACACCCAGATACGAGCGCGCTTCGGCGGTAATCACCCTCAGGCGATCGCCAACCGCACGCTCTAGCTCGTCCAAGTAGAACCAACGACGCGCCAGACGCGTAATCTCGGCATCATACTCAATGACGTCCATGCGCAAGTTCTCATGCGGCATCAGCGTATACTTGGGATAGGCAAACCCGCCACCGCCCAGCATGAGCATACGGTCGATACCATGCCCGCAAGCATCACGCATTGCGCCCTCGGCCTCAAACACATCGTCAAATGCGCGATAGTACGCAAAGACCGGCTCCGCCCAACGCTCGCCAACGTAGCTCGCGCTTTGGTAGACGCCTCCTTGTACGAGCACACGGACCTCGTCACCGTTCTCATTGTGCACACGCTTCACGCGCGCCAACCCGTTGCGCGTCCGCGCGACCTGCAGACAGGCAGCACGAACAGCGACAGCAGCCGCACCGAGCGCTGCGGCTCCCAGGGCAACGCCGGCAACAACTCCGACGGAAACACTCGGCTTGTTCATCTAGAGCTCCTTCTGCAGATAAAGGTCATGGTCGTAAAAACCAAGGTGGCGATAGTACTCACGCGTGCCAATCGCGCTAATCACATTGATGCGCGTATAGCCCGCATCCCGAGCAATCTGGCACGCACGCTCCACAAGCAGGCGCCCCAATCCATGGTGCTGCGCCGCCTGGCCTTGATCGCCCACACGCGCCGCCATGCCATACACGTGCACCTCGCGAATCATTGCCTCGTCAGGCGTCGTCGGTAACTCGTCCGCATGCGCGGCAACAAAAGTACGATCGGGCAGCGACAGGCGCAAAAAGCCCGCGATCTTGCCCTCGAGCGTCACCCACTGCAAAAAGCGCTCGCGCGTCACCGGCGTCTCGTACGTCACTCCCTCGTCAAGGGTCAACTCGTCCAGATCGGCACCCGCCGTGCTGATCTCGCGATAGCGAATCTCACGCACCGTCGCACCGTCACCCCGAGCAGCTAGGCGGTTCTCAACGAGCTGACGCAGATTAGGCTTCTTGTTGCCCACCATAATGTCGTCGGAGCTAAAGTCGCGAATCATGCGGCTAATGCGGCAGAACGCCGGCGTCACCACGATGTCATCGGCCAGCACGTCGAGCAGTTCCTCCTCGGTATAGGGGCGCCACTCGCCACGCTCATAGCAGCCCACCAGACGCGAGCCCTCGATGAGCGCACACGGGTAAACCTTGACCTCGTCGGGCATAAAGGCCCCTTCGGTCATAAAGCGTTCGTAGTCGCGCTTGTCCCCTTCGGGCGTGGCACCCAACAAGTTGAGCATAAAGTGCGCGTGGATCTTAAAGCCAAACAGGCGCGCAAGCGAAAACGCCCGCTCGATCTGAGCCACCGACATGCGACGCTCGTTGATATCGAGCAAATGTTGGTCGAGACTCTGAATACCCATCTGGATCTTGGTGCAGCCCAGGCGGCGGATGAGCGTAAGGGCCTGCGGCGTTACGGCATCGGGGCGCGTCTCGATAACGAGCCCCACCACGCGATGCTTCGCCGTCTCGTTGATGCGCTGTTGACGCTCAAGCTCCTCCATCGTTGCCGTCTGCCACTCGGCAACCTCGCCCCACGGCGTACCGGGGCCGTACAGACGACGCACCGCACGGTTATAGCCTGTCTCTTATACACATCTCCGAGCCCACGAGACATGCGCAGATCTCG
>USPH01000153.1 GCA_900556515.1 uncultured Collinsella sp. | reverse complement strand
TGGGCTCGGAGATGTGTATAAGAGACAGGGTAAAGGCCGAGGCCGCCGTCAAGGCACCGGCCAAGACCACTGCCAAGAAGACGGCTGCGACCGCCAAGAAGACCACGGCAAAGAAGTCAACGACCACGAAGGCCGCCACGACCAAGGCAGCCGCAAAGCCGGCCGCCAAAGTCGAGGAGACGCCCGCCGAGACCAAGGCCGAGGCATCCGTCGAAGCCAAGCCGGCCGCCAAGACCACCACGCGCAAGCGTGCCACGACGACGGCCAAGAAGACCACGACCAAAGCTGCTGCCCCCAAGGCAGAGGCCAAGGCCGAGGTAAAGGCCAAGCCGGCGCCGAAGGCCGCTAAGGTCAAGGCCGCACCGAAGGCTACGGCCAAGCCCGAGCCCGCCAAGGAGACTCCGGTCTCCCCCGCCGCTCCGGCAGAGAAAAAGGCCCCGTCCAAGAAGACGTCCGTCCGCAAGGCCACGGCCACCCGCAAGCGCCGCTAGCCCAAAGACGATCCAAAACCTAATCAAAACCCCATGCAAGGGGCGCTCCAACCGGGCGCCCCTTCTCTGTAGGTAGTTGGTAAAACGATTTTCTAGGACAACCGTTCGCCGATGGTAAACGGATGTTGTTTATACAGCCTGTGTACAACAGATATACTTACATCCTGTGCGTAAAGCCCATGGCCCGCACGCCATGATTGTATAGAACTGGACCGTACTATGAGATTGATACACAACAGCCGTCTGCCGCAGTTTCGCACTCCGTTTGGCGCTGTGACCACAGGAACTACCCTTTCGCTCTCCGTGATTCTGGAGGATGCCGATCCCGCGCAGGCAACGCTTACGCTGCGCACCTGGGTCGATGAGATTGGTGAGTCTCGGTATCCCATGACGCACGAGGGCGACGGCATATTTACCGTAGAGCTTGAGTGCACCGAACCCTGTCTTATCTGGTACAGCTTTATCTGCAATATCGAGGGCCAGCCCGAGGTTCGTCTGGGCGCACCGCAGGGCCGCACCGGCGGCGAGGGAGTAACCTACGACTACGCTGAGGTGCCGTCATTCCAGGTCACCGTCTACAAACACCGTGAGAACCGTCCTACCTGGTACGAGCGCGGTATGGTCTACCAGATCTTCCCCGATCGCTATGCCCGCGACGAGCACTGGCGCGAGCGCACGCTGGCCGAGGTCGAAAAACCGCGTAAAGGCATTCAGCGCCGCATGGTCGAGGACTGGAACGAGCCGCCTGTGTACGAGCGCGCCGAGGACGGCTCCATCAAGACCTGGGACTTTTACGGCGGATCGCTCAAGGGTATCCAGGAAGACCTGCCTCGCATCGCCGAGCTGGGCTTTACGGCCATCTATCTCAACCCCATTTTTGAAGCTGCGAGCAACCACCGCTACGACACCGCCGATTACACCAAGATCGATCCGATTCTGGGCACCGAGCAGGACTTTACTGAGCTGTGCGAGGCGGCCGAGAAGCTGGGCATTTCCATCATTCTGGACGGTGTGTTCAACCACACGGGTGACGATTCGATCTACTTCAACCGCTACGGCAACTACCCCGGAGTGGGCGCGTGGCAGAGCGAGGATTCGCCGTGGCGTGATGCGTTTTATTTCCACGAGGACGGCTCGTACGACTGCTGGTGGGGCGTGGGCAATATGCCCGCCATCAATGAGAGCTCCGAGTTGGTACGCGAGCGGCTCCTGGGCAAGGACGGCGTGATCCGCAAATGGCTGCGCGCCGGCGCTCACGGCTGGCGCCTGGATGTGGCCGACGAGCTTTCCGATGACTTCCTGGCCGAGATCAAAAAGGCCGTGCTCGCCGAGAAGCCCGACGCGCTGCTGCTCGGTGAGGTCTGGGAAGATGCCTCCAACAAGATCAGCTACGGCCATCTGCGTCGGTATCTACAAGGCTCCGAGCTCGACTCGGCCATGGATTACCCCTTCCGCGACATGGTCATCGGCTTTTTGATGGGCTACAAAAACGCGTACCAAGCTGCCGAGGATATCGAGACCCTACGCGAGAACTATCCGCGTGAGGCCCTGTCTTGCGCGCTCAACCTGCTGTCGAGCCACGACCGTCCGCGCATTATCTCGGTGCTCGGCGGCGGCCCCGACGAGTCGCAGCTGCCCGAGAGTGAGCGCAGCAAATGGCGCCTGGACGAGAACTCCATGGGCCTGGCCAAGAGCCGCTTTTTGCTGGCGACGCTCATGCAGATGACGTTCCCGGGCGTTCCCTCAATCTATTACGGTGACGAGTACGGCTTGGAGGGTCTCACCGATCCGGGCAATCGCCGCACCATGCCGACCAAGGAAAACCTGCACGACTTCGATACGTTCGCGATCGTCAAGAATGCCTCGGCCGTGCGCCGCGCGCTGCCGTTTATGATCGATGGCGAGATCAAGGCCTTTGCGCTCAATGATGAGGTGCTGGCATACAACCGCACGGGCAAGGATGGCGAGTCCGCGACGGTTATCATCAACCGCAGCCTGCGCAATTCACACCGCGTGACGATTCCGGCACTCGGCGAATGCGCGAGCGATGTGATTAGCGGTCACGAGTGCGAGATCCACAACGGCACGGTCACGCTCGATCTGTATCCGCTGGGTTCGTCGATCATCTATCACCACGCCGAGCAGCGCCTGCAGGAGCCGCTCGATCACGGTGCGGGTGTTGTGTGCCATATCACATCGGTGCCGACCGATGACGGCAAGCCCGGTACGATCGGCGCGCCCACGCGTCGCTTTATCGACCATCTGGCCGCCATGGGCATGCGCTACTGGCAGGTTCTCCCCGTCAACCCCACGGACTTCTTCCGCTCCCCTTACGCCGGTCCTTCGGCCTTTGCAGGCAATATCGACCTGCTACCCGAGAGCCACGAGGAGCTGGCCGCCGACTTTGAGACCTGGATGGCCCGCGGCGGCGAAGATGCCGATCCGTTGTACACCGCGTTTAAACATCGTAATGCCGATTGGCTCGAGAAGTACAGCGTCTATATGGCCGTCAAAAAGTACTTTGAAGGCGAGTCGCGCCACAATTGGCCGGCAGATGTCGCTCGCTACAACGAGCATCTAATCGACGACAAGCGCTTCCACAACGAGGCCGAGCTTCAGGCGTACATGCAGTACCGCTTTGACCTCGCTTGGTGTGAGCTCATGAACTATGCGCACAAGAAGGGCATCGAGGTCATCGGCGATATTCCTATGTACGTGTCCGACGATTCGGCAGACGCGTGGAGCGAACCCGAGAACTTCTGGCTGTCCGATACCGGCAAGGCGATTGAGATTTCCGGCGCGCCGCCCGACAACTTTGCGCCCGAGGGCCAGATGTGGGGCAACCCGACGTTCCGCTGGGACCACATGAAGCAGAACGGCTATAGTTGGTGGATGGATCGCCTGCGCCGCGCTTTCTCGCTCTACGACCGCGTGCGTCTGGATCACTTCCTGGGATTCCACAGCTATTACAGCATTCCCGCGGGCAAGGCATGCGCCGACGGCCGCTGGCTGGCGGGCCCGGGCAAGGACCTGTTCCAGACCGCCTATGACGAACTGGGTCCGCTCAACTTTATCGCTGAGGACTTGGGCTATCTGACGCCCGGTGTTCGCGCCATGGCATCGACCTGTGGTTTCCCCGGCATGGATGTGCTGGAGTTTAGCGACTACGACGTTCGTTGCGGTGTGCATCCCACGCCCGGCAAGATTCTGTACACCTCGACGCACGATACGTCGACGCTGGCCGGTTGGTGCACCCGTACCTTTGCGGGCGGCGATGAACCGAGCGGTGTTGAGGTGGCGGCCAAGCTGATGAGCGACGCGCTGGCGAGCGACGCTCCCCTGGTGATGATGCCGCTGCAGGATGTCCTGGGGCTTGGCGACGACGCACGCATGAACGTTCCGGGCGTGGCCACGGGCAACTGGACCTGGCAGGCTGACGAGGCGGACATTGCAGCCGCCGAAAACAAAACCGCGCAGCTCCTGCGCAACAACCATAGATTCTGGGGCGAAGCGTGATAAAACCCCCGATATAGGGTACAGTTACAGACGTTTGAATTTATGCGGGCAGAGTAATCTGCCCGCTTTGTGCTGAAAAGGAAGTATTATGGCGCGCTACGATTACAAGTGCTCGAGCTGCGGCAACGTGTTTGAGGTTGAGCATCCCATGTCTGTCTCTTATACACATCTGACGCTGCCGACGAAGCTAGAAG
>USPH01000152.1 GCA_900556515.1 uncultured Collinsella sp. | reverse complement strand
ATCTACACTTCTAGCTTCGTCGGCAGCGTCAGATGTGTATAAGAGACAGACGTGGTACCGGTCTGGTCGGTGTAGAGCTCCTGAACCTCGGGCAGAGCCTTCTCGAGCGAGTTGGCAGCAAAGACCTGCAGCTCGACAACCTTCTTGGAAGATGCCTTAGCAGAACCGGCATCGGATCCGGCCGGCTCGGACGTCTTGTTGCCCGAGCAGCCGGCAAGGCCAAGGCCGGCGGCAGCGGCAGCAGAAAGCGAGACGAAACCGCGGCGAGAAACCATATCGAACATGTTCAACCCTTTCGAACGCGACGCCCGGGCACCCCGCCGCAGGCTTTATTCTGTTACTAGATTATACTTCTGCGCATATAATGTTTGTGATAATAATTTCTCGTCTAATAAGCTTCTTTCACCGATAACCCCGAGATGGCCGCACTGTCGCTGCATAAAAAAGGCGGAGCAGCCCGTAAGGTCGCTCCGCCGCAGGTAGCGCGCTTATTTGGTATGTCCGCCGCCCGCTGTCATCTGAGCCGCATGCTCCAGCTGGTCTGCTATGGCCTCCCAGCTTTCGCGGGCGGCCTTCGTAGAACCGGGAAAGTTTACGACAAGTGTATGACCTCGTTGCATGCAAATAGCGCGCGAGAGCATAGCGCGGCGCGTCTTGGTCATGGAGTACGCACGGATTGCCTCTGCAATACCCGGCACATCGCGGTCACAGACGGCACGCGTCGCCTCGGGCGTCACGTCGCGCATCGAAAGTCCCGTGCCGCCACAGGTGAGCACGACATTGGCGTGGCACTCATCGGCAGCCTCCACAATGGCATCACCGATCTCGCTGGCGTCGTCGCGCACGACCACATGTGAGACAACCGCCCAGCCCTGCGCCTTGATAAGTTCCTCGAGTGCGGCTCCAGCCTCGTCCTGAGCAAGATCGCGCGTATCCGAGCACGTCACGATCGAAATCTTCAACTCCATAGTCTTCCTCCTACAACACCGTGCCCTCGGGCAGGTCGACACGCACGACACCCACGACGTCGCCCGCCTTGAGCTCGCACGGTCCTTCGTCAATACGCAGCAGGCAGTTGGACCGCTGCATCGTGCCGAGCAGCGCCGAATTCTGCGTCTTGGCCTCGGTCACCAACAGCTCACCGGTCTCGGGGTCGCGCAAAACCGTGGCGCGATCGAAGAAGCGTCGGTCCTGGCGCTTCTTCACGCCGTGCGTGAGCGTCGCCTGCTGCACGGGACGCACGCCCTCGGCAAAGCCGCGCATCTTGCGGATCGCCGGACGGGCAAGCATCTCAAAGCCTACATACGCCGCGGCCGGATTGCCTGAAAGCCCTAGGTAGGGCTTACCTGCGAGCAAGCCAAACGTGATGGCCTTGCCCGGACGCATCGAGATGCGGTCAAACAGCACTTCGCCCTCGCGCCGGACGAGCGCCGTCACATAGTCGTAGTCGCCCGCCGAGGCACCGCCGCTCGTAATGACAAAATCGCACTCCTGCACGGCACGATGCACCAGCTCGGCAATCGCCCGCTCATCGTCGGGCGCAATACCGTAGAACACGGGCTCGGCGCCGGCATCGAGCGCCTCGGCCATCAGCGCCGAGGAGTTAGAATCGCGAATCTGACCGCGCGCCGGTACCTTACTCGGTGCGACCAGTTCCGTGCCCAACGAGATGATGCCCACACGTGGGGCGGCGTGCACCTTCACGCTCGCGTATCCGGCGCTTGCCAGCAAGCCGGCGCCCGCCGGAGCCACGACCTCGCCGGCATGCATCACAACATCGCCGGCATGGGCCTCTTCGGCGGCAGAGCGAACGTTCTCCCCTACCTTGGCAGGCACCGAGAAGCGAACGTGCGAGCCCTCGTTGCCATCGCCGTCGAGCACCTCGACGATCTCGTATTTCACCACGGCATCGGCACCTTCGGGCACCGGCGCGCCCGTCATGATGCGGACCGTCTCGCCCGCGCCGATTACGCCCTCAAACACATGTCCCGCAGCCTCGTGTCCGATAACGTCGAGCGTCACCGGCGCCTCGCCAGACGCCTGCGCCAAGTCCGCCGAGCGCACGGCATATCCGTCCATAGCACTGTTGGCAAACGGCGAGATGTCGATATCGGCCACCGCGTCCTCGGCCAAGGGAAGACCGGCGGCCTGCCACACGGGAATCTCGACGAGATCGGTCGGAGCAACGTGCGACAGAACAATCGACTGCGCGTCCTCCAGCGGAATGAGTTTCTCTGCCATATGCACCTCTTAATGCCACGGCGCACAACAGGGGCGCCGATTCTTTATGCTTGTCTCAGTATAATCCCCCGACGCACGACCGCGACTCGGCCTGCACCCGCAAATACACCTGTCGGCCGCAAGCCACGAAACAGAATCGAAACCAACCCACCGGCTCGTCGCGTTTACCGCGTTTTATAATGCTTGCGTTGCAACCTAAAAGAGGAACGTATGGCTCATAACGACAAACCCGAAAGCGCAAACGAAGCGCAGGATCATCCCCAGCCGCTCGACGAAGGCGGTTTTTTCTCCCTGAACGACGTCATCGCGGCAGGCAGGCATCAGCTCACCCGCTCTGAGCATCTCTTGGCTGCCGACACGCGCCGCAACGCCCGCAACCTACTCGCGAGCGCCAAGTTGCTCGCACTCGTCGTCATCGTCTCGCTCGCCATGGGCGTTGCCGCTTGGGCGTTTTTGGCCTCGCTGAATATCGCGACCGACTATCGCGAGCACCATGTGTGGGTCTACGCCTTGCTTCCCGTTGTGGGCATGGCCACCGCATGGGTCTACAAGAACCACGGTCTCGCCGCCAAACGCGGTAACAACCTGGTCATCGACTCCGCTCTGGGCACCCGCCTCATCCATATGCGCATGGCCGTCCTCACCTTCGTCTGCTCCACGCTCACGCACCTAACGGGCGGATCGGCCGGTCGCGAGGGAGCTGCGGTGCAGATTGGCGGCACCATCGCCAGCAACATCTCGAGCCTCGCCCACCTCAAAAAGCATGACCACCACGACCTCATGCTCGCCGGCATCTCGTCGGCCTTTGGCGCCGTATTCGGCTCGCCCCTTGCCGGGGCTTTCTTTGGCATGGAGATGTGCTTTATCGGCAAGATCGACTACACCGCGGGCATCTACTGCCTGGTCGCCTCGTTTACCGGCTACTTTACATCACTCGCCCTGGGTACCGAGTACGAAGCGAATGTCATCGCCAGCGTTCCCGCTATGACGCCCAAAACGGTCGTCATCGTTGTTATCAGCGCAATTATCTTCGGTCTGACGGCACGCCTCTTTGCCTGGTCGGTTCGAACCGTCAAGAGCCTCTACGGTCGCTTTATCACCAATTACCTCGTTCGCGCACTCATCGGCGCACTCGTGGTTTTGGCCGCCTATGCCCTCCTCGACGCCTGGAACTACGCCGGCCTTTCCACGTGGCTTTCCGGCGCCGGATTTGCCGGCAACACCACCCTGGCGGACGCAGCCATCAAGTTGTTCGTCACAGCGCTTACCCTGGGCGCGGGCTTCCAAGGCGGCGAGGTCACGCCCCTGTTTGGCATCGGTGCGGCGCTCGGCGGCTGGATAGGTTGCCTCGTCGGAATCGATCCCAGCTTTCTGGCAGCGCTGGGCATGCTCGGTGTGTTCTGCGCCGGCCTTAACGTGCCCATCACCACCTGTATGATGGCCATCGACCTGTTCCACGGCACGGCAGCCGGGTTCTTTGTCATCGTGGCCTTTATCAGCTACCTAACCGCCGGTCACCGCGGCGTGTACCCCGCCCAGCGCATCATCTCACCCAAGCGCCGTTCGCTTATTGTGGATGAGGGCGGTACGGTAGCGGATGCTATCGAGCGCCACAACGACCTGATAGAGTAGACGTAAGTATTCGCCGTGCAGCCACAATCGGGGGCAATTCGACCTGAGCGCGACCGCACTGTCATGTCACACGCCGGGAGTCGTCCCATGCACGCAACTGATTTTGGTCGCACGCTCATCATCGCCAACCCAGCCGCCCAGTCGGGTGCGGCGCACGAAGTTGCCGAGCGCCTGCAACGCTTTTTGGATATGACCGCGCGCGCGTCCCAGTTTGACCTGGTGCTGACCGAGCGCATGGGACACGCCAAGGAGCTGGCCGCACAGGCAACGGGCTATCGCCTGTCTCTTATACACATCTCCGAGCCCACGAGACATGCGCAGATCTCGT
>USPH01000151.1 GCA_900556515.1 uncultured Collinsella sp. | reverse complement strand
AGATCTGCGCATGTCTCGTGGGCTCGGAGATGTGTATAAGAGACAGGGTCTAAACGGACCACCTGCGTAGAGGCGTACACACCTAGGCGCTCATCCTCTTTGAGCGCAACCGTGGTCGAATGCTGCTTGCCGTCACGCTCGTACTCGATGGCGATATCGTCCTTACCGGCAGCCTTGCCGATGGCATCGTAAACGTCCATCCAGGTAGAGCACGATACTCCGTCAACCGAAAGGATCGCGTCGCCGCCCTCGATACCCGCCTTGGCGGCAATAGACCCCTCGTCAACCTGACCGATCACGTTGGTATCCATCGGCACGGTGACACCCGTAATGGAATAGATGCTCATAAGGAGCAAAAAACCCGTCAGGATATTGACGAGAATGCCCGCGAGCAGCATAAAGGCGCGCTTGAGAAAGCCCTGGCCAAGATAAGTGTGCGAGCGCTCTTGCGCCAAGAAATCAGCCTCGCCGCACGGCAGCTCCCACACATCGCCCTCGGCAGTCGCATGCTCTCGATCGAAACGGCGGCCGTCAAAGGTGGTGTAACCCGCCGCGTCTCGCGGCAGCGTCTGATACTTGGTGGGATAGTAGCTCGGCGAGGGCTTCTCCCCTTCCTCATACCAAGGCGCGATAGAGCCCCAACCCAAGAGCAAGGCGCATGCCTCGAGCACATCCTCCTCGGATAGCTCGAGCTCGGCGGCAAGGTCGGCCACGGTCACGCGACCATGACGATAGATAGCCGCGAACACGCGATCAGCGCACGAGACGTCGGTCGGATCCATACCGCAGATGGCAGCGTAGCCACCCAGCAGCAGCGGGGTCACGCCAAACTTGGTTCCAATGCGACGCGACGTGTAATGGATGTCAAAGCGGCACGGCAGGCCCAAAAAGAACTCGGTCACACGGACGCCGCAGGCACGCGCCGCCAAAAAGTGGCCGCCCTCGTGCAAAAACACGAGGACGGAAAGCATCAGCAGGCCCCAAAAGACCGATGAGAGAACACTCAGAACAGTATCCATAAAACGAAAAAGCAATCCTTATGGGTTAGGAACGGGTTGCGGCGAGCACCTGCGCAGCCTTTTCACGCGCCCACGCATCGATGTCGCGAAGCTGCTCAAACGAATCGACCGCCTGCATATCGTGGGCATCCATGCAGGATTCCACAATGCGATCGATATCGGTAAAGCTGCAGCCATCGTGCAGGAAGGCATCGACGGCGACCTCGTTGGCGGCATTGAGCACGCACGGCATGGTGCCACCCGTCTTGCCGGCACGTTCGGCCAGTGCCAGACAGCGGAAGGTATCCATGTCGGCAGCATCAAACGTGAGCTGCCCCAGCTCGCGGAAATCGATACGAGGCGCCGGGGTATCCCAACGCTCGGGATACGAGAACGCGAACTGGATGGGAATACGCATGTCGGAAGCACCGAGATGCGCCATCACGGAGCCGTCGGCAAACTCGACCATAGAGTGAATCTTGGACTGACGCTGCACGACCACGTTAATGAAATCGAGGTCGCAGTTAAACAGATGCATGGCCTCAATGCGCTCCAGGCCCTTGTTCATGAGGGTGGCGGAGTCGATGGTGATCTTGGCGCCCATGGCCCACGTGGGATGTGCGAGGGCATCGGCACGCGTCACGCGATTGAGCTCGTCGCGCGTGCGGCCAAAGAACGGACCGCCCGAGCAGGTGAGCCAAATACAATGAGCCTCGCGCGGGTCCTCCCCCAGATAGCACTGGTAGATGGCGGAGTGCTCAGAGTCGACTGGAATAAGCTGGCCCGGTTGTGCCAACGGCATAAGCAAGTCGCCACCGACGACGAGGGACTCCTTGTTGGCAAGAGCAAGGCGCTTATTTGAGGTCAAGGCCGCATGGCTCGCCTCGAGACCAGCGGCGCCCACAATAGCAACGAGCACGCAGTCGACATCGTCGCGACGCGCGAGCTCGCAAACCGCCTGCGCGCCAAGGCCAAGCTTCGTTCCCTCGGGCAACTCCTGCAGCACGGCGTCATCGCCATGAGCGACATCGGCCACGGCAACCGCCGGAACCGAGAACTCGCGGGCAGCGGCAACAAGCTCGGAGGTGCTGGAGTTAACGGACAGCGCCGTCACCTGCAGGCGATCGGCATGCTGGCGGCACACATCGAGCGCCTGGGTGCCGATAGAGCCCGTACAACCCAGGATGGCAACACGGAGGCGTCCATCGGGGCCATACGTCGTCTGGAATGACATTACAGCACGCCTCCGATCATCAGCATCAGCTGCGCGGTGATGCAGCCGAAGATAAGCGAATCGCTACGATCGAGCATGCCGCCATGGCCCGGGATAAGGTTGCCGGAATCCTTGACGCCCACACCGCGCTTGATGCGCGACTCGATGAGGTCGCCGATAACGCCCAGAACGGACACGACCACGCCGCACAGCAGCGCATAGGGCAGGCTGAGCTTGTAGAAGTGCGTCGCCCACAGGATGAGCCAAATCAAAACCGAGCCCAGGATGCCGCCGACAAACCCCTCCCAGCTCTTTTTGGGAGAGATCTTGGGAACCATCTTGTGCTGGCCGATACGGCTACCCACGATGTAGGCAAACGAATCGGAGACCCAAAGGGACGCGCAAACGCCCACCGAAAGCAGGGCGCCGGCAAAACCGGGCACGGCATCGCGCAGCAGCACGATAGCCGACAGCATAAAGCCAGTGTAGATGGGACCCATGAGCGTCACGGCCACATCAGAGATGCGGGTACGCGGCGACCAGACATACCAAATGCCCACAGCGAGCACCAGGGCAAAAAGCAGGGCATTCAGCAACATCGAATCGCCCAACGCCGACAGCGGAAAGAGTACGGCGGCAGCGATACCCATGCGCTCGTTAGCCATCTTGCCATCGAGCCTTGTCATACGGAAAAACTCATAGCAGCACAGACCGCTCATGACAGAAACAAAGATGGCAGTGGGCACGATACCCAAAACCAGGCACAGGATAAAGACAACGGCATAGACGATACCGGCGGCGGCACGGGTGATAAAGCCGGCAAGCCACGAACCGGTGCCATTCTTCGCTGCGGGCGCTCCCGCAGCGACAGCCTTGCGCTCAGATGTCTTGGGAGCAATTGCCTTGGGACGATCGGACACGATTAAGCCTCCTCGGTCTTGCTCAGACCACCAAACCTACGGTCACGGCCCTGATAGGCCAAAATGGCGTCGACAAGGCCCCAACGATCAAAGTCGGGCCAATAGGTATCGGTGACGTAGAATTCGGAATAAGCCACCTGCCACAGCAGATAGTTCGAAAGGCGCAGCTCACCAGAAGTGCGAATCACAAGCTCAGGATCGGGAAGGCCGGCGGTATAGAGGTGGGAAGCCACCATGTCGTCATCAATTGCGCCAGGATCGATCTTACCGGCGGCAGTGTCGAGTGCGATTTGACGGACAGCGCGGGTAATCTCGGCACGCGCGCCGTAGTTGACGGCAAGCGCCAGCGTCATGCCGGTGTGATCGGCGCACTCGGCAAGACCGCGTTCAAAAACGTCACGGGTCTTCTTGGGCAGCGCGGAAATGTCACCCAAAAAGATAACGCGCACGTTTTCGCGCTTCAGAAGCGGCAGCTCGTCGATAAACGTCTTGGCAAACAGGTGCATCAAGACGTTGACCTCATGCTGCGGGCGGTTCCAGTTTTCGGTAGAAAACGCATAGGCCGAAAGCACGTCGACGCCCAGACGCACGCAGGCGGTAATAATCTCACGAAGGGAGACGATACCCGCCTTGTGGCCCTCGGTGCGTGCAAGACCGCGCGATGTGGCCCAACGACCATTGCCGTCCATGATGCACGAGATATGGTGCGGAATGTTATTGAGGTCAAGGTCGGAAAAACCGACGCCCGCAGGGGCGTCGGCAAAGTACTCGACCAGTTTATGCTCGTCGTATTGCACCTTAGATCTCCATGACCTCGGCTTCTTTTTCCTTCAGAAGCTCCTCGACCTTGGCGACATACTCATCGGTGTGCTTCTGGACCTTGGCCTGCTCGCGACGGACATCGTCCTCGGTGAGCTCCTCATCGCGCTCAAGCTTGTTGTTGAAGTCGCGACGGATGTTACGGATAGACACCTTGGCCTGCTCGGCGTACTCGCGGCACTCCTTGACGAGCTCGCGACGGCGCTCCTCGGTGGGAGCCGGGAACGGCAGACGAACGACGGTGCCATCGGAG
>USPH01000150.1 GCA_900556515.1 uncultured Collinsella sp. | reverse complement strand
CCGCGGCAAGCCGTGCCGCCAGCGCCCCGCGCGCCGGCCAGCAGCAGTTTGCTGCCCCGCAGCAGCAGCGCCCCGCCGCCATGCCCCAGCAGCAGCCGACGCCTCTCGCCGCCGCTCCCGACCCGCTTGCCGTGGCAGACCCCTTCGCGCCTAGCATCCCCGACCCCGCCGCTCCCATCCCGGTGCCGCAGACCGTCTCGCGTGACGCGCTTGCCGGCATGGGCGGAGCCGCCGCGACCGGTGCCGCCGTGGGCCTAGGCGCCGCAGCCGGCATCGCCTCCAACATGGCGAGCACTCGCGCCCCGCAGCGTCCGCTCGCCCAGCTCGTCGACGTCGTGAGCGGCGAGAGCCATAGCATCACCTCCGCACAGGTGACCATCGGTCGCGAGCGCTCAGTTTCCGACATTGCCCTGCGCGACCCCAACGTGTCGCGCCGCCACGCCCAGCTCACCTTTACGGGCTCGGATTGGTCGATCGAGGACCTCAATTCCACCAACGGCACGCTCGTCAACAACCGCCGCATTACGCGCTGCCCGCTGCGCAACGGCGATCTGCTGACGTTTGGCCTGAGTACCTTTGAATTTAGGGGATAGTCGCTTATGAACATCGATATCGTCCTTTTTGCAGGCCGCATCGTCCTGGTCGCCCTGCTCTATATCTTCTTGTTCGCCGTCATGAAGACCGGCGTGGGACTTGTGCGCGGGCAGCGCCGCGACTCGGCTATCTGGACGATCGATGTGGACAAGGGTCCGCGCGGTATCCGCGGCATCCACGTAGACATGCTCGGCCCCGTCATCGTCGGTCGCTCGCCATCTTCGGACATCTGCATCAACGAACCGTTCGTCTCGGCCTCGCATGCGCGCTTTTCGCTGCAGGGCCCGGCGCTCATCATCGAGGACCTCAACTCGCTTAACGGCACGCTCGTCAACGGCCGCCAGCTGGTGGAGCCCGCAACGCTGCGCGAGGGCGACGAAGTCCAGATTGGCGACGTGGTCATGAAGGTGAACCGTCGATGATCGACGAGGAGAACAAGTCCGCAACTATGACCGAGGCACCGGCTGCCGCCACAGCTGTGCCGGCCCACGCCGCTCCGGCGGGCTCCGCACCCGTGGAGCCCGAGGATACCGTGTTCTCCCTGCCTCTTTCGCATGTAACGCATGATATTTCGGATCTCGCCGATAACGAGGACGAAGAGGATGCCGCAGCGGCGCCCATCGGCGCACATGCTGCGGAACAGCCCACAGCGCCCGAAGCAACCCCGGCGCCGGCTCACTTTGCAGAGCCCGTCGCCGCCGCAATCAACGAGAGCGCTGCGGTGTTTGCGGCACCCGAGCCCGCCGCGCCGGCGTTTCCCATAGCCCCGGCATCCAAGGTTGCGCCCGCGTCTACGCCGGCGCCCGAGCCTATAGACGTCAGCCCGCAAGATGACGAGTCGACCGCCCGCGTTTCCGAGGAGCCCGACTCCCCGGACACCGGCGATTCCGAATCAAACGCCGTGACCGACACCGTCTCTCCCGGTGACACCGCCGAAATCGACGTTGCCGCCGTTGAGGCCAAGCTCAAAGACCCCGGCTCGACCATGAGCTTTGAACCCCTGACCGAGGAGCGCATCGAGACCGACTCGACCTATGATGCCGGCACCACCACGCAACTCATGTGGGGCGCCCGCTCCGACGTTGGCTGCGTGCGCCCGCACAATGAGGATTCCTACCTGGTGCAGTCGCCGCTCTTTTGCGTATGCGACGGCATGGGTGGTCACGCTGCCGGCGAGGTAGCCTCTTCCATCGCCGTCGAGACTATTGCCAAGACGGCCCCACAGTCCGCCGACGCAGCACGCCTGGCCGCAGCCGTCGAGGCAGCCAACGCCGCCGTAATCGAGGCGGCCCTGAATGGCCTGGGCAAGCCCGGCATGGGCTGCACAGCCACTTGCGCCTATATCGAAAACGACACGCTCGCCATCGCTCACGTGGGTGACTCTCGCGCCTACCTGCTCCACGAGGGCACGCTCATCCGCGTGACCCGCGACCACTCCTACGTGGAGGAGCTCGTGGACGCCGGCGAGATCACGGCAGACGAGGCTCGCGTCCACCCCAACCGTTCGGTCATCACCCGTGCGCTGGGCTCGGACCCCGCCATGTATGCCGACCACTTCACTCTGCATATCGAGGAAGGCGACCGCCTGATCCTGTGCTCCGACGGCCTCTCGAGCATGATTCCCGATAGCGATATCGAGAACATCGCCACGCAGTCCTCAACCGCGCAAATCTGCGTCGACAACCTAGTGGACGCGGCGCTTGCCGCCGGCGGCCACGACAACGTGACCGTAGTAGTCGTTGACCTGGTTGACGATGGCGTCATGCGCGAGGCGCAACGCGTGCGTCGCCGCAACGTTACTATCGCCGCCATCCTGGCCCTCGTCTTTGTGCTGGCAGCTGGCATCTGGGCCTACACGGGTGTCACCGGCTCGTACTACCTTGGTACCTACCAGGGCAATGTCGCCGTCTGGCGCGGCCTGCCCGGCAAGCCACTCGGACTCAAGCTCCACTGGCTCGAAAGCGAAACCAGCATCAAGCTGTCCGACCTGCCCGAAGACACGCAAAACCGCCTCAAGGCGGGCATTCCGCAAACAAGTGTCGACGATGCGCAGGACACGATATCCAAGTACCGCCACCAGATCGACGAGGAGCAGACCCGCCAGGTGATCGACGCGCAAACGATTCGCGACAACACCAATCAGGGATCGACCTCCGAATCAGATTCCGAGAAAACCGCCGAACAGTCCGCCGAGGCCGAAGCCTCCGATAAGAATTAGAAAGGGAGTGCCGCTTATGAGTCGCCGCAACACCGAGCTGCTCTTGCTCATCGCCTCGGCGTTCCCCGTCATCCTGCTATATGCGATGTACGTGCTCACCGCGGGCGCCGCCATCTCCTTTGAGACGCTCGCCGTGCCGATCGGCCTCTTTGCCGCCTTTGCCGCGGCCCACATTGCCGTGCGCATCTTGGCGCCCGGTGCCGACCCCGCCATCCTGCCCATTGTCTTTGTGCTTTCGGGCATCGGCATCACGTTCGTGACGCGTCTCGCCCCCGCTCTCGCCATCTCACAGCTCATCATCCTGTTTGTCTCGGTGGCCCTGATGGTGGGAACGCTCGCACTGGTCAAAAACCTCGACGTGGTCATGCGCTACAAGTACACCTTTGGCATTATCGGCATCATCCTGCTGATGCTGCCCATCTTTATCGGCACCACGATCTCGGGCTCCAAACTGTGGATTCGCATCGCGGGCTTTACCATCCAGCCTGGCGAGTTCGCCAAGGTCTTTATCGTGCTGTTCCTGGCCGGGTACCTGGCCGAGAACCGCGAGCTGCTCTCCATCTCCAACCGCAAGATCCTGGGCTTTAAGATCCCTCGCCTGCGACTGCTGCTGCCGCTGTTTGCCGTGTGGGGTGTGTGCCTGCTCGTCGTCGTCTTCGAACGCGATCTGGGTTCGGCCGTGCTGTTCTACACCATCTTCTTGCTGATGCTCTACGTTGCCACGGGGCGCTTTTCGTATGTCGTTATCGGCCTTGCGCTCTTAGCCGTCGGAGCCGTGGGCGCCTACAAGTTCCTGTCTCACGTTCAGGTGCGCTTCCAAGTTTGGGTCGATCCGTTTAAGGACGCCCAGGGGCAGGGCTACCAGATCGTCCAGTCGCTCTTCTCGCTTGCCGATGGCGGCCTGGTCGGTGTTGGCATCGGCAACGGCATGGCCAACAACATCCCTGTCGTCGAGTCCGACTTTATCTTCTCGGCTATCGGCGAAGAGATGGGCCTTTTGGGCGGCGGCGCCGTGCTCATCCTTTTTATGCTCTTTGCCGTTCGCGGCCTGACCACGGCTGCCCGCGCTAAATCCGACCTCGCTGCCTTTAGCGCCACGGGCCTTACGGCCGCCATCAGCTTCCAGGCCTTCTTGATCGTTGGCGGCGTAACCCGCCTGATCCCGCTGACCGGCGTCACCCTGCCCTTTATGAGCCAGGGCGGCTCCTCTCTGCTGGCGAGCTTTATCATCGTCGCGCTCCTGCTGCGCGCCGGTGACGAGGCGACCGGACGCGAGGCCGAGCTTACCGGCACCGGCACCATGGCCGCCATCACCGATGATCAGGTCGCATCTGCCGCCGCCCCGACGGGCACGCGCTTTGCCACCTCGTCTTCCTACGGCCTGTCTCTTATACACATC
>USPH01000149.1 GCA_900556515.1 uncultured Collinsella sp. | reverse complement strand
GCCAGCGTCACGTCCTCGCCAGAATCGAGCCCGGCCTCGACGGTCTGCAGCGCCTCGGCAGTGTAGAGCTGCGCGGCTATACGGTGAATGAGCATGCTGTTCCTCCGGCATCGCAACGCCAAAAGCCCGCCGGGGCAAGCTCGGCGGGTCGTTCGTCAAATTCGTTGCCTGTCATGGTAGCGCATGGAGAGAACTCCGGCTCAAGGGCAAACCCGGCCCCGCAAAAAACGCCAGACGAAGATGCGTTCCGCCCTACCCCGTCACGCGCACGCTGGGGCACAAATCTGCCAGCGGACACTCGTCGCACTTGGGTTTGCGGGCGTCGCAGATCTCGCGACCGAAGGTAATCCACTGATGGTTGACCGACTCCCAATACTCGTGCGGCAAAATCTTGAGCAGATCCTGCTCGGTCTTGAGCGGCTCCTTGGCATGCGTCTTGGGACTCAGCATCAGGCGGTGCGCAATGCGGTTGACGTGCGTATCCACTGCGATGCCTTCCACGATGCCGTACCCCACGTTGAGCACGATGTTCGCCGTCTTGCGCCCCACGCCCGGCAGCTTTACAAGCTCCTTCATGTCGGCCGGTACCTCGCCGCCGTAGTCGGCAACGATCATCTGCGCGGCCTCCACGGCATGCTTGGCTTTGCTCTTGTAGAAGCCGAGTGACTTGATGGTGTCTGCCACGTCAGCCACGCTCGCCCCGGCCATGGCCTCGGGCGTGGGCCACTGGGCAAACAGCCGCGGCGTCACCTTGTTGACCTGCGCGTCGGTCGTTTGCGCCGAGAGTAGCACCGCGATCAGCAGGCGGAAGGGATTCTCGTGGTCCAAAAAGCACTCGACCGGGCCATAGCGACGGTTGAGGCGCTCGCACACCTCGATGGCGCGCTCGCGCTTGGCGGCATTGGTCTCGCGTGGCATAACGACTCCTCGGCTCAACGGCACAATAAACTTATGGGCACAATTGTCCCACGTCCGAGACGCTTACGCCTCCAAGAATGCGCCGGTCTGACGGCTCCACAGGCTCGCGTACTCGCCACCCGCCTCGACGAGCTGCGCATGCGTGCCGTCCTCGACAATCTCACCATCGGCCAGCACCACAATGCGGTCGAGCGCCGCCACGGTGGACAGGCGGTGCGCCACCACAATGGAGGTGCGCCCGCGCATCAGGTTCTCGAGCGCCTCCTGCACCAGCGCCTCGGACTCGCTGTCGAGGGCAGAGGTCGCCTCGTCGAGCACTAGAATCGGCGCGTCGGTTAGGATGGCGCGGGCGATAGCCACGCGCTGACGCTGGCCGCCCGAGAGCTTGACGCCGCGCTCACCCACCATGGTGTCAAAGCCACGGGGCAATCGGTCGATAAACTCCAGGGCATTGGCCAGGTGCGCGGCTTCGCGAATCTGCTCATCAGTGGCGTTGGGACGACCGTAGGCAATGTTTTCGCGAATGGAGCGGTGGAACAGCAGCGCCTCCTGCGGCACGTAGGCAACCTGGCGGCGCAGGCTTTGCTGCGTGCAGCGCGAGACATCCTGACCGTCCACGAGCACGCGGCCGCCCTGGACATCGTCCAGGCGCAGCAGCAGCTTGGTGAGCGTCGTCTTACCCGAGCCCGATTTGCCCACCAGGCCCACGCGCTGGCCCGCCGCCACATGAAGTGTCAGGTCATCGAACACGTTCTCGCCCGCCGCAGCGTCACGGTACGCAAAGCTCAGGTGCTCAAAATCAATCGCGCCCTCGGTTACTTTGAGCTCAGGGGCGTCCGGGTCGTCTGCCACCAAACGCGGCTCGTCCAGCACGCGCGTCATCTCGGCCGCATCGCCCAAAGCGCGGTTGATACGCTGCATCATGGAGCTTACGTAGTTCAGGCGCATGGTGAGGTTATAGGTGTAGGTAAAGATCATGACGAGCGAGCCGGCCGAGACGCCAAACCACGCATTACCGCCCACCACGAACACACTCACCACGGCCATGGTGATGACGATAAGGCCCGAGGTCGTAAAGTTGCGCTGCATCATGGCGTGCATCGAGACCGTCTCGGCGTCGCGCGCGGCGCGATCGGCGGCGTCGAACAGATCGCGTTCGAAGTCCTCGCGCCCGCAGGTCTTGACGGCCAAGATGTTCGTGACCGCGTCGGAGAGCACGCCCGAGAGCTTGTTCTGCGCAGCGGACGTCGCGGCCGAAAGCGGCATGATGCGCTTGTACATAAGCCAGACAAACGCGATGTAGACGACCATGATGCACACCAAGATCACGGTAAACGTCGGCACCACCGGGGCAAGTGCGGCCACGGTGCAGATGACCGAGGTGATGGTGGGGATGAGCGAATACACCGTCACGTCGACCAGACCCGTGTAGCCGCTCATAAAACGGCTTGTCTGGCTCACAAGCGATCCGCCAAAGCGGCTGGTATGGAATGTCATGGATTGGTTGGAGAGCGTGTCGAAGCACAGACGCGCCAGGTGATAGTTGCCTGCGATCTCGAGCTTGTAGACGGTGTAGTCCTGTAACTTGGAGAGGATCTGACCCACCAGGTTAACGAGTACGAGCGCCAGAATGTAAGGGCCAAAGACCTCAAACACCTTGTCGCCCGCCACGGGGCCGGCCTGGACGCGGTCGACAATGAGGGCCATCACATAGGTATTGGCAAACGTCAGCAAAAAGATGTAGCCCGCCGACGAGAACACCGAGAGAAAGACAATCAGCGGCTGCGTGCGCGTCACACCCCAAAACCGCCGCAGCGTGCGGCGCACGGTGGAGCGGCTGAGCGGGCTGGTGCTTCTCTGAGACATGGGCTTCCTTTCGCATCTGATAGGGCGAAACGCCATTGTTGCACATTGAAGCGCACTTCAGGCAAGCACGATGCGAAAAGCGGCGGGGCACCCGCGTTTACGCCGGCGACCCACCGTCCGTTGCGACTAGTCCTCGTCTTTTTGGTCTGCGAGCAGGCCTGCGGACTCCAAGCCCAAAATCGCGTCGGCTTCCTCAGCATCCTCCAGCGCGTCGATGTCCTTGAGCTTGCGCTCCATGACGTTGGTGCGCGTGGTAATGATGCCCTCGACCGTTTTGCCCGCGGTCTCGATCTGCTGCTGGGCGCGGCGCAGCGCCGCCTGATAGCGCGGCAGCTCGGCCTTGACTGCGGAGAGCACGCACAGTACGTCGTCGGTACGTTTTTGCAGCCTAAACGTCTGGTAGCTCATCTGCAGGCTGTTGAGAATGGCGGCCATGGTGCTGGGACCGGCTACGTTGACGTGATAGTCGCGGCCCAGGATCTCGATAAGCCCGGGGCGGCTGACGATCTCGGCGTACAGCCCCTCAAACGGCACGAACATGATGCCAAAGTTGGTCGTTGCCGGCACACTCAGGTACTTTTCGCAGATGTCTTTAGCCTCGCGCTTGACCATGGTATCGAGCGTCTTGCGCGCAGCCGCCACGGCCTCCGCATCGCCCGACTCCTGCGCGTCGAGCAGGTGCTCGTACGCGTCGCCCGGAAACTTGGAGTCGATCGGCAGCAGCACGGGATCGCCCTCGTCCACCGGCAGCTTGACGGCAAACTCAACGCGCTCCGAGGCGCCGGGCTTGGTGGCAACGTTTTCCAGATACTGGTCGGGCGTGAGGATGTCCGCCAGGATTGCACCCAGCTGCACCTCGCCCAAAATGCCACGCGCCTTGACGTTGCCCAGCACGCGCTTAAGGTCGCCCACGCCGGTGGCGATAGACTGCATGTCGCCCAGGCCCTTGTACACGGCCTCGAGCTGGTCGCTCACCTGCTTAAACGATGCAGACAGGCGATCGTTGAGCGTACGGGAGAGTTTCTCGTCCACCGTCGCACGCATCTGATCGAGCTGTACTTTGTTGTCCTTGCGGATGGCACCCAACTGGGCATCGACCGTCTCACGCACCTTGTCCAAGCGATGCTCGATGCCCTCGCGATTGGCGCCAAGCTGTTGGGTCGTCTCGCGGCGCAGGTCATCCATACGGTCGCCCGCCTGTGAGAACTCGCGCGCAATGGTCAGGTAGCGCTGCTGCTCTACGGCGGCGTCGGTCGTCTGCTGCTGCGCGATGGCATTGGCCGTGCGGCGGGTTTCGGCCAACGCGACGTTCAGGGTGTCGAGCGTGCTGTTGGCCTGCTCGAGCGCTGCCAGCGTTTCCGCGCTACTGTCGCCACGCTCCCGCAGCTCGGCACGCAGGCTCTTGAGCCTGTCTCTTATACACATCTCCGAGCCCACG
>USPH01000148.1 GCA_900556515.1 uncultured Collinsella sp. | reverse complement strand
GAGATCTGCGCATGTCTCGTGGGCTCGGAGATGTGTATAAGAGACAGCTGCTCATGCCGGTTTCCGCGTTCGCCGAGGACGGCGCTGCCGGTGCGGACATCCTCATCCCTAAGATGGCGGAGTTCATCCCGGCACTTATCGCCTTCCTGATCATCTGGATCGTGCTGGCCAAGGTCGCCCTGCCGGGCATCATGAAAACCATGGAGGAGCGCGGCAAGAAGATCGAGGAGAGCCTCGACGAGGCCGAGAAGACCAAGCAGGAGGCTATCGCCAAGCGCGCTGAGTCCGACTCGATCGTCACCGACGCCCGTCGTCAGGCTGCCGACATTGTTCTCGAGGCCCGTAAGGACGCCGAGTCCGAGCGCGCCCGTATCATCGAGGCTGCTCACAAGGAGGCCGAGGAGATCATCGCCAAGGCCCATACGACTGTCGAGGACGAGCGCAAGTCCATCTACGCCGGTGCCGCGAGCTCCATCGCCGACCTGTCCGTTGCCGTCGCCACCAAGATTGTGGGCGAGGCGCTCGAGGACGAGGGCGAGCAGAAGAAGCTCATCGAGCGCTACATCCAGGAAGCAGGTAGCCTGAATGCCGACTAGCCGCTATCAGGACAAGGTGCTCGAGACCTACGCGCGCTCCCTTTTGGAAGCCGCCAAGACCGAGAACCATGTGTTCGAGGACCTCGAGATGATCGAGCGCCTGGCTAGCGCCAGCCCCGAGATCATCGCCGTGCTCGACACCATGTCCAAGCGCGACCAGCTCGACCTTCTTCCCAAGGTGGCAGCTGCCTTTAAGTATGTTGCCGAGGAAGACGAGGATGTAGTGGGCGTGACCGTCACCACGGCGATCCCGCTCGACGACGAGCTGCGTCAAACCATCACTAAGAAATGCGAGCAGGACTTCGGCCGCAAGGTATTCCTTATCGAGCAGGTCGACCCGTCTATCGTGGGCGGCCTGGTGCTCGAGGCCCGCGGCGAGCGTCGTGACATTTCCGTCAAGACGCAGCTGCGCATCGCGCAGGAGACCCTCGCAAACTCTGCTAATTCGTACGGAGGTGAAGCCTAATGTCCGAAACCCTCAATGCCCAGGATATCGCCAAGAAACTGCAGGAGCAGCTCACGAGCCTCTCCGCGACGGTCGATACGCATGAGGTTTCAACGGTCGACGAGGTAGGCGACGGCATCGCGCGCGTCTCCGGCCTCAAGAGCGCCATGGCAGGCGAGCTTCTGGAGTTCAAGAGCTCCGATACCGGTGAGACCGTCTTCGGCCTTGCCCAGAACCTTGACCGTGACGAGGTCGGCGCCGTTCTGTTCGGTGCCGTCGACTCCATCAAGGAAGGCGACGAGTGCCGCACCACTGGCCGCATTATGGATATCCCCGTGAGCCGCGCCATGCTCGGCCGCGTCGTCAATCCGCTCGGCCAGCCCATCGACGGTTTGGGTGACATCGTCGCCACGCACCGTCGTCCTATCGAGTTCAAGGCCCCCGGCGTCATCGACCGTACCCCGGTGTGCGAGCCGGTTCAGACCGGCCTGTTGGCCATCGACTCCATGGTGCCTATCGGCCGTGGTCAGCGTGAGCTCATCATCGGCGACCGTAAGACCGGTAAGACCGCCATCGCCATCGACGCTATCCTCAACCAGCGCGGCAAGGGCATGGTCTGCATCTATGTCGCCATCGGCCAGAAGGCCTCCACGGTTGCCAACATCCGCGAGACCCTCGCTCAGCACGGTGCGCTCGACTACACCATCATCGTTTCGGCAACCGCTGCCGATTCCGCCCCTATGCAGTACATCGCGCCTATGGCCGGTGCCGCTATCGGCGAGTTCTTCATGTACAACGGCGAGGACGGTAAGCCCGCCAGCGAGACCAATCCCGGCGGCCACGTGCTCGTCATCTACGACGACCTGTCCAAGCAGGCTGTGGCCTACCGTCAGATGTCGCTGACGCTGCATCGTCCGCCCGGACGCGAGGCCTATCCTGGCGACATCTTCTACCTGCACTCTCGTCTGCTCGAGCGTGCCGTCAAGATGTCCAAGAAGAACGGCTACGGCTCCATGACGGCACTGCCGATCATCGAGACCCAGGACGGCGACGTCTCGGCCTACATTCCGACCAACGTCATTTCCATTACCGATGGTCAGATCTACCTGCAGTCCGAGCTCTTCTTCCAGGGTCAGCGCCCGGCAGTCGACGTGGGCATCTCCGTGTCCCGCGTCGGTGGCGATGCTCAGACCAAGGCCATGAAGCAGGTCGCCGGCAACCTTCGTCTGGACCTCGCTTCGTACCAGGAGCTCGCCGGCTTTACGCAGTTCGGCTCCGACCTTGACGAGGCTACTCAGAAGCAGCTGACCCACGGCGCTCGCATGACCGAGCTCCTGAAGCAGCCGCGCTACAAGCCGTTCGAGGTTGGTGAGCAGATTGTTACGCTGTTCGCTGGCAACGAGGGCTTCCTGGATGACCTGGAGATCGCCGACGTGCTGCCTTTCCGTGCCGAGCTCATCGAGTACATGGACAATGGCTTTGGCTCGCTGCTCGACAAGGTTCGCGCCAAGAAGATCGACGACGACACCAAGGCCGAGCTCTTGCGTGTCATCGGTGACTTCAAGCAGCAGTTCATGGCCAAGCACCATTCGGATGTTTCTGGATCAGAGGAGAACTAAGCCCCATGGCCAACCTTCGCGACATTAAGAAGCGAATCTCCTCGGTTACCACGACCAAGCAGATCACGCGCACGATGGAGATGGTCTCTACGGCCAAGATCCGTCGTGCCCTCGATCGCTCCAAGCAGGCCGAGCCCTATAAGGAGGCGCTGACCGACGTCATGTTGACGGTCGCCGGCGACGCTTCCTGTTCGGGCACCGATCCCATGCTGCAGAAGCATGAGAACGTCAAGCATGGCCTGATTGTCGTTATTGCCTCGGACCGCGGCCTTGCCGGCGGTTTCAATACGACGGTGGAGCGCACGGCCGAAAAGCTCGCCGCTTCTTGGGCGAACGACGGCATCGAGTGCGAGATCATCGCGTGCGGGCGTAAGCCGGCCACGTATTTCCGTGACCGCGCAAACGTCGTCATGCACTTTGAGGGCAACTCCTCTGAGCCCGATTTCAATCAGGCCCGCATGATCTCCTCTCATATCTGCGATGCGTATCGTGCCGGTGAGCTTGACCGTGTCGAGCTTGTCTACCACCACGCCAAGAACCGCGTGGATCAGGAGCTTCGCGTCGAGCATCTGTTGCCGCTCGACCCCGAGATGATCGCTATGGCCCACGGTCCGCGTAAGAACGAGACCGACGCCCCTAAGCGCATCTCGTCCACGTTCGAGTTCGTGCCCTCTCCCGAGCATGTTCTCGGCAAGCTTGTGCCGTCTTATATCCTGACGGTCATCTACCAGGCCCTGATCGATTCGGCGGCTGCCGAGCAGGGTGCACGCCGCAAGGCCATGCACTCCGCGACGGAAAACGCCACCGCGATCATCTCGACCCTTACCCGCACGTATAGTCGCGTGCGCCAGGCTTCGATCACGACCGAGATTAACGAGATCGTCGGCGGAGCCTCAGCATTGGAGGAACAGTAATGGCTAATAACACCGTAAAGCTTGCGGTCGAGGAAGCCACCAAGAAGACGACTGCCGGTGATGGTCGCATCGTGCGAATCATCGGCCCTGTCGTCGACGTCAAGTTTGACGGCGCGGTGCCCCCGATCTACAACGCGCTCACGGTCGAGGCCGAGACCCCGATCGGTCATCTGAGCACGATCCTCGAGGTCGAGAGCCAGCTTCCGGGCGGCGTCGTCCGCACGGTCGCCATGTCCTCGACCGACGGCCTGCAGCGCGGCCTCATCGCCACCGATACCGGTGAGCCCATGAAGATGCCCGTTGGCCCCAAGACGCTCGGCCGCATTTGGAACGTCATGGGCAAGCCCGTCGACGGCAAGCCCATGCCCGAGGTGGAGGAGTTCTACCCCATCCACCATGCAGCGCCCCGTTTCGACGAGCTCACCACCAAGACCGAGATCTTCGAGACCGGCATCAAGGCCGTCGACCTGCTCGAGCCCTACATCCGTGGCGGCAAGACAGGCCTGTTCGGCGGCGCCGGCGTCGGCAAGACCGTTCTGATTCAGGAGCTCATCAACAACCTCGCCCAGGAGCACGGCGGCACCTCGGTGTTCACCGGCGTCGGCGAGCGCACCCGTGAGGGCACCGACCTGTACCTGTCTCTTATACAC
>USPH01000147.1 GCA_900556515.1 uncultured Collinsella sp. | reverse complement strand
GCCAAAGCAGAACACCAAAGCGCGGAGTCGCATCGAGCGGCTCCGCGCTTTTCTTTTAAAGCCAGGCAACGCACGGACGCGCGATGTTGTGCTTCCCAAGTTTTGGACATTTTGCCCTCCAAACGGCACTACCGCCGGCTACATCCTGCAGATATGCTGGACGTAATCGCATAGGCCCTATGAGGATGGGAGTAACCATGGCCGCCTTGTTCACGACCCCCAAGCGCAATGACAAAACCTCTGGAGCCCATTTTGCCGAGCCCGACGTGCGCCGTCGCACGCTGCTCGCACACGGCAGCTGGCGCCGCGTGACACGCCGCATCGTTGTAGGCGCCGTATGCGCGCTTACGGTGAGCTCGTTGCTCATGCCGAGCATCTCGCTTGCCGCCGAATGGATCGACGTTGGCGGCACCCAGTACAACGCCGGCACTGCAGCGGGCGACGAGGCCGGCACCTGGGCCTGGGACGGCGCCGACGACATGAAGCTCAACGGCTATAACGGCGGCGCGATCGAGGCAGCGGGCAAGCTCAACGTGAGCTACGAGGGCAACAACACCGTCACTAACGACGACGGCCGCGGCATCAAGGTTAAGGATGGCGCGAACGAGAACGCCGAGCTTAATATTCAGGGCGACGCGTCCAGCACGCTCAACGTGACATCTTCTCGTGACGCCATCACTTCCGTCGGCAACATCAACATCGACGGCGCTGGCACTGTCAACGCCACGAGCACCGAGCACGATGCCATCGATGCCGGGGGCGATGTCACCATCAAGGGCTCGGGAAACGTTAACGCCACGGGCGATTCGGATGGCATCAGGGCCGACGGCAACATCACGATCGACAGCAGCGGAACCGTCACCGCCAAGGCCACCGAGGATCAGGGTATCGATGCTAACGAGAACCTCATCATAAAGGGCGGCGGCAAGGTAGAGGCAAGCTCTATCAAAGACAATGCGATTTGGGCCGACGGCAACATCGAGATCTCGGGTGGCAGCCAGGTCAAGGCAAGCTCCGAGGAAGACGCCGCCATCGACGGTAAAAACAGCCTCACGGTCACGAACGCTTCCCTCAACGCAAGTGGCGTTGGGTATGGCATCTATGTCTACAAGGGCATCACGCTCGATGGCGCGACCGTGACGGTCCGCGCAAGCTCAGATGGCGGGGAAGTCAGCGCACTCTTCACCGATGAGGACGACATCGTCATCAAGAACGGCTCGACTGTGGATGCGCTCGCAGAAGGCAGGTTCTCGGTTGCAATCTCCACCAGTAATTTCTACTCCGGCGAAGCGGGTGGCCATATCTACATCAGCGACTCCGTTGTCAAGGCCATAGCCCGCTATGCCGAGACCGGCGGCGACGGCCCCGACCACTACAGTGGAGATCAAAACGACGAAATCATCCCTGAGTCCGAGGGCCTGAACATCGGCATCTTCGCGCAGACCAGCGAGGGCATCACGCCCGCGACCATCTCGATCGCCCGCAGCAGGGTCACGGCCGAGGGAGACACGGCGGCAATCTTCGCCCTTGCCATGAGCGCGGACGGCAAGGCGATCGGCACCATCGAAATCAAGGACGCCATCATCCAGGCGCCTGCAGGCGGCAAAGTCATTGACTATCGCAACAAGGAAGAGCTCAGCGACGGCATCGTCTACGAGGCGGGGCAGACCATCGGCACGGGCGACGCCACGGTCGACTCCCCCTACGATGAAGCTGTCGCCAAGAGCACGGTCATCGTGCCTCCCGAGGAGATCAAACCCGAGGAAAAGCCCGGCGAGACCAAGCCCGAGGGTTCCAAGTCCGAGGGCACGAAGACAAGCAGGACCGTTGCAGTTGCAGCCACGGGAGCCAAGACCACCGGCAAGCTCGCGGCAACCGGCGACACCTCGGGTGCGGTCATCGTGGCAACCGTCCTTGCAGGAACAGCCGCCATCGCCGCGGGCGCCGTGGTGAGCCGCAAGCGCTCGTAAACACTTTTTCGCACGGGACGGGTGGATCGCGGCCCTTGCCTTCCTCGTCTACTTCTTCGTAGCGTAAGGGCAAGGCTGCAAAAGCTGAACAATAAAGCGCGGAGTCGCCATGCGGCCCCGCGCTTTTCTTTTAGCGCCGGTCCCTGCGCCGGCGTGCGGCCTATTTCTCCCCCATTTTGGCCATTTTGCCCTCCAAACGGCACTACCGCCGGCAATATCCAGCGGATACGCTGAATCTAGTCGTATAGGCCCTATGAGAACGGGAGCAACCATGGCAGCCTTGTTCACGACCCCCAAACGCAATGACACTACCGCCGGAACCCATGTTGCCGAACCCGACGTTCGCCGTCGCATAGGACTCGCGCACGGCAGCTGGCGCCGCGTGACGCGCCGCATCGTCGCGGGCGCCGTGTGCGCGCTCACGGTGAGCTCGCTGCTCATGCCGAGCGTCTCGCTCGCAGCGGAATGGGTCAAGGTCGGCGGCAACAAGTACAACACCGCGGCGAGCGACGAGGCCGGTACCTGGTCGTGGGACGGCGCCGACGACTTGAAGCTCAACAACTATAACGGCGGCGAGATCCAGGCCGCAGGCAAGCTCAACGTGAATTACTCGGGAACCAACATCGTCACTGCCGAATGGATCGAAAGCATCAACGTTTCTCATGGCACTAACGAGAATGCCGAGCTCAATATCCAAGGCGACGAGGGCGGCACGCTCAGCGTGACATCTACTGAGGACGCTATCCTCTCCACGGGTAATATCAACATCGACGGAGCCGGATCCGTCAACGCCACGAGCACTGGGTTAGATGCCATCAATGCCGGAGGTGATCTCGCTATCAAAGGTTCGGGCAACGTCAACGCCACGGGTGCATCGGATGGCATCAGGGCAAACGGCAATATCACGATTGACGACAGCGGAGCCGTCACCGCCAGGGCTACCAAGGACAAGGGTATTGGAGCCGACAAGAGCCTCACCATCAAGGGTGGCGGGACGGTCGAGGCAAGCTCCGAGAAAGACGCTGCCGTCGAGGCCAAGGGCAGTCTCGCGATCACGAACGCCTCCCTTGACGCAAGCGGTGTTGAATATGGTGTCTATGCCTACAAGGGCGTTACGCTCGATCACGCGACCGTGGCGGTCCGTACCAGCGCGAACGGCGGCCAGGCCATCGCCCTCATCACTGACGGGGGCGACATCGACATCAAGAACGGCTCCACCGTGGACGCGTTTGCGGAAGGCGAGGTTTCGGCTGCATTCTCCACCAGAAACGATCGACCCAACGAGAAGGGCGGCCACATCTACATCAGCGACTCCGTTGTCAAGGCCATAGCCCGCTATGTCGAGAACGGCGACGGCCCCATCCCCTACAGCGAAAACCAAGATGGCGAGACGAGGCGCGAACCCCAAGGCGAGAACATCGGCATCATCGCCCAGACCAGCGAGGGCGTCACACCCGCAGTCATCTCGATCATCCGCAGCAAGGTAACGGCCGAAGGAGATACAGCGGCAATCTTTGCCCGTGCCATGAGCGCTGACGGCAAGACAATCGGCACCATCAAGATTGAGAACGCCGCCATCCAGACGCCCGAAGGCGGCAAGGTCATTGACTATCGCAAGCTCCGTGACGGCATCTACGAGGCAGGCCAAGCCATCGGCACGGGCGACGCCACGGTCGACTCCCTCTATATCAAAGCAGTCGCCAAAAGTACGACCATCGCACCTCCCGAGGTAGCCAAGCCGGAAGACCCCAAGCCCGACGAGACCAAGCCCGCAGAAAGCAAGCCCGCGGAGTCCAAGCAGAACCCCAAGTCTGAGGGCTCAAAGCCGACCAAGGCCGTTGCGGCTTCAACCACGAAAGCCAAGACTACCGGCGTGCTCGCGGCAACCGGCGACACCTCGGGTGCGGCCATCGTGGCAACCGTCCTTGCGGGAACAGCCGCTATCGCCGCAGGCACCATGGCGAGCCGTAAGCGTTCTTAGACGCCTCTGCGCACATGGCAGCTCCCGCGAAGGCCCCGAGCCCCAGCACCGTTTAACAACGCCACCGCCGAGCTCCCCTCCGGCGGTGGCGTTTTCCATATGCGTCCGCAGGGTATGCACGAGATTGTCTTTGGTCTAGCCCAACCTGCATGAGCCGGCGTGCGACAATGGGGGCCGTCGATATCACAACGCCGAGAGAAGCCCGTCATGGAAGCGCATCAAAAGCAGATAACCGTTTATTCGAATCATACGGAAAGCGCGCCTGTCATCCACCTTCCCG
>USPH01000146.1 GCA_900556515.1 uncultured Collinsella sp. | reverse complement strand
CGAGATCTGCGCATGTCTCGTGGGCTCGGAGATGTGTATAAGAGACAGAGCCAGCATCGAGCAACTCATCACGTTCTTCCACCGAGAACCCCTCGGCGTAGACGCGCACCAACGGTTCGGTCCCACTAGGACGGACCAGCAGCCACGTGTCATCCTCGAATGCCAAACGCAAGCCATCCATATGACTAACGTTTTGCGGCACCTTGCCACAAATCGACTTGGGGTTTACGCCCGGCAGCAGGGTTCGTAACGTTTCGGCATCTTCGGCCTCAAGGCGCAAGTCGCGTCGACCGTAACTCGTCTTACCAAAACTGTCCTCGAGTTGGTCGACCAGAACGCCCAAAGGCGCGTCCGTCTTTGCCATAAGCTCACACAGAATCAGACAGGCGAGGATTCCATCGCGCTCGGGCATATGCGCGGCGATGCCGATACCACCGGCTTCTTCGCCGCCCATGAGGACGCCGCCCTTCTTCATCTCCGCCGCTATATATTTGAAACCGACTGGTTTGACGGTCACGCGGCAGCCAAGCGCCTCGGCAATGCGACGCACGAGCGTCGAGCATGAAAGATTGACGACGACGCGCCCCTCCAAATTACGAAATTGAACCAAGTCGCCCAAAACGAGCGCCATGATCTGATGCGGATGTATATATCTGCCGCGCTCGTCAACCGCGCCGATACGGTCGGCGTCGCCGTCGGTCACCAGGCCAGCGCAAGCTCCGTCCTCGATAACCGTGCGCTCGCAAGCGTCCACCCACGGTTCAACGGGGTCGGGGCAGATATCTTCTTGGTCAGACGCCTGCCCGGCGTGAATCTCGTGCACCTCAACGCCAAGCTCGCGCAGCAAGTCGGCTAGATAGCCCTGGGCTGCGCCGCCCATGGGATCGACAACCACGCGCAAGTGCGCGGCGCGGATGGCTTCGGCATCGACAAACGATGCCACCGCCTGCATATAGTCAGGAATGATATCCGCGGTGCGATATTGCCCCTCGATCCCCATTGGTTCGGGAGCCATAGTCTCTTCGAGCTCTTCGATGACATCCTGGTTGGCGGTCGAGCCGTCACCCATGCGAATCTTGAGGCACAGATAGCCCTGCGGATGATGGGACCCCGTCACCATGAGCGCGCCGCACGCTTCACCGTCATAAGCCGCCGCCCACGTAAGGGCAGGGGTCGGGACAGGTCGCGAAGCGAGCACGGCGTCTAGCCCGTGCGCTGCTAGCACGCCCGCCGCAAGCTCAGCGAACTCGCGCGCCAGGGGCCGGGTGTCGAACCCTATATATACCGTTTTGCCCGGATTGGTCTTTTGCCACAACTCGCCGACGGCATCGGCGATACGGGCAACGTTATCGGCAGTGAAGTCCTCATCGACGCGAGCGCGCCAACCGTCAGTTCCAAAATGAATTATCGCGCACACGCGCAGACACCTCACAGTGTTTGGATCATGGTACGCATGGGGTATACCCGCAACATGCACTCGGCAACCTGCCGGCACCAGCATTCACCATTTGGGCAAATGCTGCCGAGGACATGCAAGCAATAAAAAAACCGCCCCGTATGGAGCGGTTTGCCCTTTATATATCGAGCGCCTCGGCCATCGCGGCCGTAGTGATTGCCGTGGTTCCACAGCAACTGCCCACCATTGCGGCACCGGCATGTCTCCATTCGATGCATGCGCGCGCGAAAGCTTCGGGGTTCTCGTGCCATACGGGGCCATCCTGAGTCTGGACCGGATCGCCTACGTTGGGACGCACCGTGACGGGAGTAGTCGCCGATGCAACCATCCTGGGCACCGCCGCGTTCGCGGCCGCAAGCGAACAGCAATTAACACCAACCGAATTTGCGCCGTGTTTTTCGGCGTACAAAACGGCTGCCTCGATGTTGAGGCCATCGCCCAACAGGTCGCCTTTATCGTCAACGACAAAACTCACCAGAACAGGCATGCCATCGGCGGCATCTCGGGCGCCGGCAAGCATGGGCTGCAAATTACGGATAGATGTCACCGTCTCGATCAGCAGACCGTCAACGCCGGCGTTGAGCAAGGCGTGCGCCTGTTCGCGCGCAATGCCTCGGATTTCACGATACTCGGCAGAGTCCTCGGCAAACCACTCAATACCGATCGGGCCCATCGAGCCTAGCAGCAGCTGAGGGTGCGCCTGGCGGGCATCGTCGACGGCCCCGCGATTGACCTCCGCCACGGACGGCGCAATCTGGTCGTGCTTGAGGGCATAGCTCGATGCCTGAAAGGTATTGGTAATGAGCACCTGCGCGCCGGCGGCGACATACAAGCGATGGATACGAGAAACGGTCTGCGGCTCTGCCAGATTCCAAAACGCCGGTGGAATGTCGGCGGCATCGTACTCACTCAACAAAACACTGCCCATGGGGCCCTGCGCCAACAAGGTCTCGCTCGACAAGCGGCGCGTAAGTTCCTCGGCACCAAAGCGGTTGTAATAACTCGTATCCATATATATCCCGCTATTCCTCGACGCTGATTCCCTGCTTTTCGAGATAGGCGAGCCAGCGGCTCATCGTGTCCTCGGATAGCGCATGCTCCATCATGCAGGCCTCGGAATCGGCTCGCTCAAATTCGACACCGAGCTCCTGAACCAAAAACGTGCGGATGAGGCGATGACGGTACCAGATAGCCGTGCCAACCTCGCGGCCGCGATCGGTCAGGATTACCTTGCCGTAGTGCGATTGCTCGACAAGCTCGGATGCCTTGAGCGCCGAAACCGCTTTATTGACCGATGCCTTGGAGACGCCAAGGCGCTGCGCGATGTCGACCGATCGCACGCCGTTGGTTTCCCCCTCTTCGCTTTCAATGCGAACCATGCACTCCAAGTAGTCTTCGTTCGCCACCGTCAGATGTAGTTCGCGCGAGCTATTTGTCGTATCCATGATCTTCCGTCCCTTCTGCATTCAATGGCTGATTCTACCCCATCCAAGCGTCGTGGTATGCCGTGGCATACCGTGCTAGAGTTCTTGTTGCACACGACGACCAAGATTGGAGCGGTCTTTATGGAAAACACCACCACGAGCCCCGATGTCCTCGAGCGCTTTTTGCGCTACGTCCAGATCAACACGCAGTCCGAGGATGCAAACTGCGACCAGGTACCCTCGAGCGCCGTTCAGTTTGACCTTGCCAACGTGCTGGCTGAAGAGCTGCGCGAGCTTGGTGCGGAAGATGCCCACGTGACCGAGCACGCCTATGTCTGCGCGCATATCCCCGCAAGTGCGGGCGCTGAGGACAAGCCCGCCCTGGGCCTGATCGCCCATCTCGACACCACCGAAGTTGCACCGGGCGCCGGCGTGAAGCCGCACATCGTACACTACGAAGGCGGCGACCTGGTCTGCGGCACGGTTGACGGTAAGCCCGTTGCCATGAGCACCGCCAAGCTTCCCGCCCTGAATGACCTCGCGGGTGAGGACTTGGTCTGCAGCGATGGCACCACGCTGCTGGGCGCAGACGACAAGGCGGGCGTCGCTGAGATCATGTCGCTTGTCGCGCGTATCGCTCAGGACCCTTCTCTGCCCCATCCCGCACTCGGCATTTGCTTCTGTCCTGACGAGGAGATCGGCCACGGAGCCGAGCTGTTGGATATCGATACCTTTGGCTGCAAGTACGCCTACACGGTCGACGGCGGCCCCATCGGCGAACTGGAGTGGGAGTGCTTTAACGCCGCCGAGGCGACCGTCCGCTTTGAGGGCCAGTCCATCCACCCGGGCGACGCTAAGGGCCGTATGGTCAACGCAGGCAATCTGTTCTGCGACTTCAACGCGTTGCTCCCCTACGTGCAGCGCCCGGAGTATACGGAAGGCTACGAGGGCTTTTATCACCTTGAGGGTGTATCTGCGACCGTCGATCACGCCACAGCGCGCTATATCGTCCGCGACCATGACGCCGCCAAGTTCCAGCAGAAACTCGACCTTATTGATGCCGCTGCCTCGATGCTCAACCAGCGTCTGGGTGAGGAGCGCGTGACGGTCGAGATTAAGCAGCAGTATCGAAATATGGCCGAGATCGTTCGTGACTATCCCGAGCTTATTGATGTTGCCAAGGAAGCCTACCTTGCCTGCGGCGTTGAGCCCCAAGTGCTGCCGATCCGTGGCGGCACCGACGGCGCGCAGCTGTCGTTCCGCGGTCTGCCCTGCCCCAACCTTTCCACCGGCGGCTATTGCTACCACGGCGTCAACGAGTTTGTCCCGGTCAGCTCGCTCGTCAAGATGACCGACGTGCTCCAGGAGCTCGTCGCCCGCTTTGCATAAGGAACTCGAACAATCTAGGTAAGCAAA
>USPH01000145.1 GCA_900556515.1 uncultured Collinsella sp. | reverse complement strand
TGCTCCTCGGCCTGCTTGGCGGCCTCGACTTCCTGGGCGCGGGCCTCGATCACCGAGGCGAGCTGCTTGCGGACCATGGCGACGTAGGCGTCCTCCAGGGCGGAGGAAGCGGACTTAGCGGGAATCTTCATATCGGCGAGATGACCCATCAGTTCCTTGGAGGTCATGCCGAACTCTTTGGCCAGGGTGGACACACGGACTTTTGCCATATGACTTCACCTACCCTTTCTGGCACCTTGGGTGCCTAGAGACTGAACGAGCGTGGGAGATGCGCAGGGACCCGCCCGGCGCGACCGCGCGCTAGATCAGGTCCTCCGCATCATCGAAGGCGTCGGTGTCGTGGACACCGCAGAAACGGGAGCCGGGACGGGCCTGGTTGCGGCACTGGATGCCGTCCTCGGACACGTACTCACAGCGACGGACGCCCTCGTCCTCCTCGTCGCCGATCAGGTCGGCGGCGGGCTCCTCGTGAACCGGGACGTTCTTGAGGATGTCGGCGGCAAGGGTCTCGGACTTGATGTCGATGTGCCAGCCGGTCAGGCGCGCGGCGAGGCGGGCGTTCTGGCCCTCCTTGCCGATGGCGAGGGACAGCTGGTCGTCGGGCACAATGACGCCGGCGTAGGCCTTCTCCTCGTCGATGAGGACGCGGGTGACCTTGGCGGGCGACAGGGCGTTGGCGACGTAGACGGCCGGATCGGCATCCCACAGGATGACGTCGACGCGCTCGCCACGGAGCTCGCCCACGACAGCGCGAACACGGCTGCCCTTGGGGCCGACGCAGGCGCCCACGGGATCCAGGCGGTCGTCGAGCGAGTGGACGGCGACCTTGGAGCGCTGGCCAGGCTCGCGAGCGATCGACTTGATCTGGACGGTGCCCTCATAGATCTCGGGCACTTCCTGCTCAAACAGACGACGCATGAGCTCGGGGTGGGTACGGGAGATGACGATCGGCGGACGGCTGTGCTCGCCGCGGACCGGCTGCAGATTGGAGTTGGGGTCGCGGACGTCGATGATCACGGCCTTGATGTGCTGGTTGTGCAGGTAGCGCTCGCCCATCGGACGCTCGTTGCGCTCGTTCTCGTAACGGCGCTGATCGAAGTGCGGAAGCTCGGCCTCAACGCCCTCGCGGATCTTGACGATCGTGAAGTCGGGCGTGGACTGCAGCACCGTACCGCTGATGAGGTCACCGATACGGCCGGAGAACTCCTCGTAGATCTGCTCGCGGGCGGAGTTGCGCACGATGGCGTTGATCTCGGCCTTGGCGTGCTGGGCGGCGATGCGGCTCGTGTTCTTGGGGGTGACGTCGATCTCCTCGAACTCGGTGAAGTTGCCCTCTTCGTCCATGGAATCGTCGATCGGCTCCAGGCGGTAGACGTAGATCTTACCGGTGGTGCGGTCGATGGTCACCTTGGCGCCCCACTCAAGATGCAGGATCTCGGCATAGCTCTTAGCGAGCGACTGCTCCAGGCGGTCGATCAGGTAGAGCTGGTCGATGTGCTTCTCCTGGCAAAGCTCCATCAGGGCGGACATCATGTCGGATGCTGCCATCTTACTTTCCTTCCTTCGCGGGCTTGAAGTCGTAGGTGGGCTTCAACTTGCACTTTTTAACATCAGAGAAATCGAGGGTGACGGACTCGCCGTCCTCGAGCTCGAGAGTCACGTTCGTCTCGGTCGCGGCGGCAATCTTGCCGGCGTACTTGCGACGACCCTCGGTGGCGGTGGAGGTGAGCTCACAGTTCTCGCCCACAAAGCGGGCAAAGTCGCGCGGGCGGCGAAGCGGGCGCGCCATGCCCGGGCTCGACACCTCGAGCGTGTAGCTCGAAGAGATGGGGTCGAGCTCCTCAATCACGTCGCCGACCCACTTGGTGTTGGCCGTGACGTCGTTGAGCGACAGGCTCTGACCCTCGGCACCCTCGATACGCACGCGCACGCAGGGGGCCTTGGTGGCACCCACGAGCTCGACGTCGACGATGTCGACATCGTGCTGGGGAGCGACGGCCTCGAGCGCGTCGATGATCGCCTGCTCGGTCTTGGTCTTGACCATTGCGGCACCTCCATCCATACAAAAAAGAAGCGGGGCCGAAACCCCACTTCTTTCAATTACAACTTCATTTGCAAGCAAACTATACCAATAGCTGCGGAAACGTGCAAGCACAGTACGAACCTGCAGGTCAGCGTGCGCACAGCTTCTCCACAAGAAGAAGACAATTGGTCGAGGAACCCCATGCGGCGCACCCTCAACAGCCCCAAAACGGGCCATGCGTCCCAATCCACAGGCCCGTTCGGGCCCCAAGGGCATTCCTCCCCGAGCCCCTATCGATCAGACTTACGCTAAGGGACATTCTGCAACAAGCCAGCCAGCAAATCGCGCAACGACGAACCTTTCGAGATCTTCTACGGCAAGGAGGCACCCATGAATCGCCTAGGCACCCTCTGCATGACTGCGCTCGCCATCGCAACGTGCTCGTTGGCCCTCGTGGGCTGTGGCAACGCGAATGGCAAAACCGAAAAATGCGAACCGAACCCTGGCAGCACAAAAGCCATCGAGAAAACGACGCCATCGGGGAGCTTCGACAAAATAGACGAGGACATCGTCGATCCCCAGAGCTTGGGTCCCGATTCCCAAGAACAGTTCCCCATCGACCTTGAGGCAGACGAGAACGTCCATGTTACCTGCGTGGGCAAGGACACGGATGGCTACGGCGACGCCGCGCTCGTCTTTACGGTGACCAACAACACCGGTGTCGACATGATGTTTGGCGATGTGGACTCCTATGCCTACGTCAACGGCGTGGTCCGCGATGTGCACATGCGCCAGCAGGTCGCAGCGGGCGAGGAAACGCGCGCCATGCTCACCTTTGTGGGCACCTACGACGACCCGGACTTTGATGTGAACAACGACCTCAACGACATCTACCTCAACATATGGATGTTCGAAGAGGCAACGGGCAACGTTTACTTTAAGGACCTGGTACACATCCCATAGAAAACGTTGCGACGCAATGACTAAGCAGGGCATACAACACAAAACGAGGGACGACCCGACCGGATCGCCCCTCGTCTTTTATGCGTCAGTTAAGCGCGCAGTGCCTACTTGACCACCAGGTTGACCAGCTTGCCGGGCACGCAGATGGCCTTGACGACCGTCTTGCCCTCGAGCCACTTGGCGACGGCGGCCTCGGCGGCAGCCTGCATATCCTCATTGGAGGCATCGCGGGCAACGTCGACGCGGCCGCGGACTTTGCCGAGCACCTGGACCACGATCTGCACCGTGTCCTCAACGGACTCGGCCAGGTCGAACTCGGGCCAGGCGGCGGTGTAGGCGTTGCCCTCGCAGCCGAGTGCCTCGTGCCACAGCTCGTCGGCCCAGAACGGACAGATGGGGGCAAGGACGCTCACGATATCCTTAGCCACGCCGTAGCACAGCGCCTTGTCGCGGGCGGTACCCTCGGTGGCGTTGAGGTAGGCGCTCGCCGCGTTGACGAGCTCCATGACGGCCGAGATGGCGGTGTTGAACTGGCCGCGATCGAAGTCCTCGGTGCACTTGGCGATGGTGCGGTGACGCTCGCGATAGAGCTTCATCGCAACCTCGTCGAGCGCGGACTTGTCGAAGGCCACGTTGGCGTCACCGGACTGGACGAGCTGCCAAACGATACGCCAGGCGCGCTTGATAAAGCGGTTAGCGCCCTCGACAGCTTTGGGATCCCAGTCGAAGTCCTTCTCGGGCGGGGCGATAAACAGGATCGCCAAACGCATGGTGTCGGCGCCGTAGGGCTCGATGACCGAGCTCGGGGGCACGACATTGCCCTTGGACTTGGACATGGTGTCGCCGTTCTCGTCCTTGACCATGCCCTGGCACAGCAGGTTGGTGAAGGGCTCGTCCACACTCAGCAGGCCCAGGTCGCGCAGTGCCTTGGTAAAGAAGCGGCTGTAGAGCAGGTGCAGAATGGCGTGCTCGATGCCGCCGATGTAGTTATCGACGGGCATCCAACGGTCGGCGGCTTCCTTGGAGAAGGGCAGCTCGGTGTTGTGCGGGTCGGTATAGCGCAGGTAATACCAGCTGGAGCAGGTGAAGGTGTCCATGGTATCGGTCTCGCGTTTGGCCGGGCGACCGCAGACCGGGCAGGTGGTCTCGTAGAACTCCTTGCACTCGGCGAGGGTCTCGCCGGCGCCCAGGTCCAGGTTCTCGGGCAGCGTCACAGGCAGCTGATCCTCGGGCACGGGCACGATGCCGCAGTGCTCGCAGTGGATGGCCGGGATGGGGTTGCCCCAATAGCGCTGGCGGCTGATGAGCCAG
>USPH01000144.1 GCA_900556515.1 uncultured Collinsella sp. | reverse complement strand
ACTGTTGGCCACCTGGGCGAACAAGCCCGCACCATGGCCGCCCGGCACTGTGACACCCGTTCCCGGCGCCACCAGGCGAGGGCCTTGATACTTGCCGGCATCGATAGCATCGCGCACGGCAAGATCGGCAAACAGCGGGTCGCCCGCGCCGCGCACCGTGGTCACGCCACTTGCCAGCTGTTGTTGGGCGCTGCCTTTGAGGATATGGCGCACGATGGCGCGCCCCACGGGATTATCGAGCTTCTTCATCAGCGCGCCCGCATCGCCCGCCGAAACCGGCTTGCCCGAACCGCACAGATGCACATGCATATTGATGAGGCCTGGCATGAGATACGCACCTGCCAGGTCGATGACCTCGGCACCTGCAGGCGCCTGCGCCACAGCACTGGGCCCCATCCACGTGATGACACCGCGCTCAACAGTCACGGCCATGTCGGGCTTCGGCTCCATATGCTCCGAGCCATCCAGAATGGTCGCATTGATAAACAACGTAGAACGATCGGCAGACGCCATATCGAGCTCCTCCCTCACGATTAACTTGAACATTTGTCCATTATCACCTAATGCAGCGACCTAAAGTCAAGCATATCGGTTAACGGAGGGAAGAGGGGATGTGGGGGACGGAATACGTTGCAGCCCCACCCCAGCAACACCAGGGAAATGTCTCGAACTGTAACAGGTACAGGGTTATTGGGCCCCTTGATGTTACAGATCGAGACATTCGGTCGACGTTTCACCGGTTTGTCTCGATCTGTAACAGTTACGAGCTCAAATAACCTCTAAACGTTACAGATTGAGACAAAACCTCTCAGCGCCCATACCACTGACGTCTCCACTCCTCAGCCAATTCAGCCTGCCGAGGAATACCCGCCAGCCTCATTTTCTCGACCAGCTTCCCCGGGTCTTTGAGTTCGTTAAACGTAAACCGAAGCACCTTATGCCCGAGCATTGTCAGATGGGACTCCCGTTGACGTTCTGCCACGAATGGGTCGACCGACTCCCGACCCTCGCCGTTCTGCAAGGTGTACTTCCCCTTTCCGTCGAGCTCGCCGATGACACACGTCCCGTTCTCGAGCCGCCAAAAATAGTCGACGCGAAACACCTGGCTCGGATCGAGCGGGTCGCGAAACTCCACCTGCAGCTCCGGAACCGGAAAACCGTACGCAATAAAGAACGCTCGGAACCGAGACTCGCCGCCGTTTTCGGACAGCCCGTCCGCATACGACGCAATCACCTGTGCCCTGCGATACCCTCGCCTGCCCTCGCAATCGGCGCGGAGGCGCTCGCACAAATCCCCACGTGATACGCCCTTCGCCCGCAGTGCAGAATCGGCGATCGCCAGACCATACGAAAACGGCGCACGCAGCAGACAATCCTCCACCGTGCGCCAAAACGGCGTCACTCGCACGCCGCCGACGCGCTCAAGCGCACCCGCCATCTGTGGACGCAACAACCTGCACCCGCTGCTCAACGTCACCGAACAGCAAGTCTTAACAAGGAAACGCGGCCCGAGCAGATCATTCGGCACCTCCAGATCCCACAAAAGCGCCGCGTCATAGCCCCAAAACGCCCAATCGGGATGAAATTCCGCAAGCCCTTTGATAGTCCTCAGCGCTCGCTCCGCCGGCGTCAATGCATCCCAATCATGCTGAAAACAGAACAGGTACGGCTCGGGCTCCGCGATATCGTCGGTTCCAACATGGCGTCGCAGCCACATGAGCTCGGTATTGTCATGCGTTGCAAGCAGCGCACCTTGCTTGGCCGTCTCCGTGAGCCGCGCGAGCATCCTATTCCGCGCCAACGTGTTGCGAGTCGCATGTTTGTGTTTGAGAACGGTATTAGACACTTTCATCACCACCACGTCAGACAAATGGACCATCGTCACCGTTGCCTCCGCTGACAAATGTCTTGATCTGTAACAGGAAGACAGTCTTTGAGCCTCTAGTTGTTACAGAACAAGATCTTTCGGCAGCCGCCAACCTTCCGTCTCAATCTGTAACAGTTACGGGCCCAAACAGCCGCCAAACGTTACAGATTGAGACAAAGTCAGGGCAGCAGGGCAACACCAGTCACATCCCCTACTCCCACTCCTGCTCGTAGATGTTGAGCGACTTTACGTACCGCCCCTGGGCGCCCATGATGTCGCGGACCAGACGCAAGAAGAAACTGATGCACGAGGTGTCAAAGCCATCCTGCAGGTCCTCCGGATGCACCGCACCAGGCCCATCGACCGCCGTGTCACTCAGGCGTGCGATGTCATACAGATAGAGTTGTCCCGCCGTCAGCCAGACATCGTCGACGCAGGCGAGGCGCACCGCAATCGCTCCGTCGCTCCAATGCTCCTTTTGCACGATATGCGGATCGTAGACGTCAAAGCGACGGTCGGTGCGTGTGTCCTTCAGCGCGACCATACCAGTCGCAGGATCCTTGTCCAAAATGCCAAAGCGCGAGAAATACTGCGTGTCGCGTACCTGCTCGAGCCGCTTGAGCGAGGCAGGCGAAAGCGATGTCGGCGGCTCTTCAACATACAGCTCGAGCAGCGTCTTGCCATGGCGATAGGGGCGCTCGAAGAGCAGCCAATCGGTAAATGCCATGTTGTAGGCCATGATTTCGTTTTGCGAAGGCTCGGTGCAATAGCTGAGCCACGGGTCGACAATGATCTCGAACTGTTCGCGCGCCGGCTCCAAAAACTGGAACTTCCGCAGCATCCAAAAATGGGCCATGTCGGCAATATCGTTGCCGACGGCTTCGGCTAGCTGCGCTCGGTCTAAAGCGTGATCAGTCATGGCATCCTCCTCAAACTGATGGACCTCAATTTGAGCTTACGAGGAGGGTGGGCAGCCACTGTCAGCACGGACATAATAGGCCTCCGGCTGCAAACCAACTGCTGACCAAACACTTGACGGGATGCTTGACCGAAAATGCGCACCGCAATAAAACCGCAGGTAAACATAGACGGCCAACCCGCCCTTTTGAGCCATATGCCCACAGCCACCACAGAAACAACAGGTGACCACAGCCCAAGAAGTCGACAAATGAACACCCGTACGTCGACAAACGAGCAAATCGCTCGCAAAGAACGTCCCCAACGACTAGACAAAAAAATGACTAGTCATTGGGGACGTTCTTAAATGACTACGTTACAGCGCCAGCGCCTTGGCGACTTCGGCTGCGCAGGCAAGGGCATCGGCCATGGCGTTCACCACGAGCGAGCTGCCGTTGCGGGCGTCGCCGGCCACATATACCGGCGTGGCATCGGCGGCGACACCGTCCGTGCGAGCCGCGAGGTGCGAACCCTCGACAGCCATCACGGGCAGCGGACGGCCAGCGGTGGCGACAGGCACGCGAACAGCGTCGAACACGCCATGCTCGGGACCGGTAAAGCCGCAGGCGATGAGCACCAGCTGCGCCGGCACCTCGTGCTCGGAGCCCGCGATGCGCTCCGGCTTTCCCGCCGACCAGTCCAGGTCGACCACGCGCAAACCCGCAGCCGCGCCCTTCTTGTCCAGCAGCACCTCGAGCGTATCCACGCCCCAGGCACGCATCTCGCCACCCATGGCAGCGATGGCCTCCTGCTGGCCGTAGTCGGTCTTCTTCACGTTGGGCCACTGCGGCCAGGGGTTGCTCGCCGCGCGCTTATCGGGCGCCGCCGGCAAGAACTCAAACTGGCGCACGCTGCGCGCACCCTGGCGCACCGCGGTACCCACGCAGTCGTTGCCGGTATCACCGCCGCCAATGACCACGACATCCAGACCACGCGCGTCAATGGCAGGCTCGCCGCCGTCGAGCACCGAGACGGTCGAGGCCGTCAGATAGTCCACGGCGTACACCACGCCCGGAGCGTCAATGTTCGCAGCCGAAAGGCCACGCGGAGCACGGGCGCCGGCAGCCACCACGACGGCATCAAAGTCGTCAAGCTTGGCGGCAACCTTAGGATCGCTCACGTCGGCACCCAGCTCAAAGACAATGCCCAGCTCACGCATGAGTGCCACGCGACGCTCGACCACGGACTTCTCGAGCTTCATGTTGGGGATGCCGTACATGAGCAGGCCGCCCGGGCGGTCGTCGCGCTCAAACACCGTCACGCGGGCGCCACGAGGCGCAAGCTCCCATGCCGCCACCAGGCCAGCAGGACCGGAGCCCACCACGGCGACCGTGGGCGCATCCTCCCCTGCCGGCTCAAAGCGGCGCGGGCCGCCGTTTGCCCATTCATGGTCGCTGATCGCACGCTCGTTATCGTGAATCGTCGTGGGTTGGCCGTCGACCGAGCCCAGGTTGCACGCGGCCTCGCACAGCGCCGGGCACAC
>USPH01000143.1 GCA_900556515.1 uncultured Collinsella sp. | reverse complement strand
CGCCGGGACGCATGGACAGGTGATAGGTATTGGCAAGCACGATCTGGGCGCCGAGCTGTTTGACGGTCTCGGTAGGAATGCCCTTGACGTTTGCCTTTGTGCCCACGGGCATGAAGATCGGCGTCTCGATGTCGCCGTGCGGGGTATGCAGCACGCCGGCACGCGCATGCGTCGTCGGATCCTCGGCGATCAGATCGAATTTAAAAAGGCTCTGGTCCATAAACTGGAACTCCTTGGTTGCGGTTCATACGCAAACCATTATACGGGCAACCCGCAAAGAGCACCGACTCGACAGAAACTGGTGCAAAGGAAACCTGCCCCCTTGCACCAATGCACCAATGCACCAATGCACCAGGATAAAAATGATCCGTTTTCCTCCGTCCCCAACGGATCATTTCTGACAGCCACAGCGACGCCGATGTTATGGCACCGACAGCGAAAACACGCCAGAGCGAGCAAGGTGCCTTGAAACGAGGTGGCATTGATCTTTTGATCATGCCGCCGAAGTTGAAAGGCAGATTGCCGCTCTGGCGGGTTTGCAGCGTCAACTGGTTACGCGGTTTGGTAAAACCGCGTAACTTAGTAGTTGGCCTCGTAGCCGTTGCCGTCGCCGGTGGGCTCTTCGTAGTAGTCCGAATCGCTCGAATCGCTTGAGTCATCGGAATCGTCAGAGCTGACCGATGAGGTTGCGGTACCGTTTGCGTAGTCGTCAGACGTGTTGTTGTTCAGGTCGCCGATCGTAGAGCTGGAACCGTCGGAAAGACCCATGGTGTTGGGACCCTTGGGATCCTTGCCGGCATCGACGCGCTCCATCATTTCCTTGAGCTCGTCCTCGTAGACAAAGACGTAGCTCACACCGTCGATCATGGTGCTGTCGTCGGCGTACGAGGGCAGGTTGGCCGAGTAGATACCGTCGACATCCATACCGCGCATGGCGTTGACCGTAGCCACGATATCCTGAACGCTCATATCGGTTACGAGCATATCGGACAGCGAATTAACCAGGCCAAAAATCTTCGTGGCATCGAAGTTATTGAGAATCTGGTTGGCAAGGGTGCCAAGCACCTGACGCTGGTGGCGCATGCGCGTGTAATCGCCGTCGGCATAGGTGTAGCGGCAGCGGGCATAGGTAAGGGCGGTGGCACCGTCCATATGCTGCTGGCCAGCGGTAATCTTAATATCCAGGTGCTCGGGGTCGTCAACATCATCGGTTGCGTTAATGTCGATACCGCCAACCGAATCAATCAGTGCCTGCATACCGTCGAAGCTGACCTCGGCATAGTGGGAAATCTGAACACCGCACAGCTCGTTGACCGCCTCGACCATGGCCTCGGCGCCGCCAACGGTATGGCAGGCGTTGATCTTCATGGTCTCGCCCTTGTACTCGACCTTGGTGTCGCGCGGAACGGAAATGAGCGTCGCCTGCTTTTGCGTGGGGTCGATGCGTGCCAGGATAATCGAGTCGGCACGATACGTATCCTCGCCCGGACGGCCGTCGGTGCCAAGAAGCAGCACGTAGAACGGATCCTTTGCCTCATCGGTGTCAACCAGAACCCGACGCAGATTGTCGGTAATGACATTAGAATCGCCGAGCTTGCCCATAATGGTGGCAAACCACAGGCCGGCAGCGGTAGTGGCACTCAGCAGCACGCCAAGCACGACAATGAGCGCGACGTGACGAATCGTGTGGCTACGACGACGTTGGCGAGCGCGCTCGGAATAGCGAGCCACGTTATCGCGACTGTAGATCTTGGCCTGCGCACCAGTTGAGGGTCTTCGGGCGGTGGTATCCGCGAGGGGCTTTTTATTAAACATAGGCAACCTGTATTAGTAGATGACGGGATCGGGGACGGTAGCATGCTCGACATGCGCGCCGAGCGCCTGCAGCTTTTCGACAAACTGCTCGTAGCCGCGCTTGATGTGATGGATGGCCGAAACCTCGGTCGTCCCGTCGGCGATCAAGCCCGCTACGACGAGGGCCGCTCCGCCACGCAGATCGGGCGAGGTAACCTGTGCACCCGAGAAGCCCTTGACGCCATGAATCATGGCATGATGGCTCTCGATACGAATGTCGGCACCCATGCGCACCAGCTCAGAGGCAAACATAAAGCGATTCTCGAAGATGTTCTCGGTAATAACGGAACTGCCGTCGGCGAGAGCGGAGAGCACCATAATCTGCGCCTGCATGTCCGTCGGGAAACCGGGGAACGGAAGCGTCTGGATGTCGACCGGCTTGATACGCTCGGCACGGTTTACATGGACGCCATCCTCGACGCGCTCGCAGTCGATACCCATGAGCTCCATCTTCTTGAGCACCATGCCCAAGTGAATGGGGCAAAAGCCCGTGACATCGACACCGCGATCGTCGGCCATCAACGCACCGGCAACGATAAAGGTACCGGCCTCGATGCGGTCGCCCACCACGCGATGGGTAACGGGATGGAGCTCTTCCACGCCTTCGATAGTCACGACGGGCGTACCGGCGCCAACAATCTTGGCGCCCATCTCGTTGAGCATGTTGGCGAGATCGACGATCTCGGGCTCGCGGGCGGCATTGTCGATAACCGTGGTGCCCTGCGCGCGCACGGATGCCATGATGAGGTTCTCGGTCGCACCGACGCTGGCGAACTCGAGCGTGACGGTGGTACCGCGCAGACCTTGGGGCGCATTAGCGTTGATGTAGCCGTGGGCGGTATCGAACTCAACGCCCAGGGCCTCAAGACCAAGAATGTGCATATCGATCTTGCGAGCACCCAGGTTGCAGCCGCCCGGCATGGCGATCTTGGCGCGATGGAAGCGACCCAGCAGGGGTCCCATCACGGCGGTGGAAGCACGCATCTTGGCAACGAGCTCGTAGGGGGCCTCCCAAGAATCGACCTGAGAGGTATCAATCTCGAGCGTGTGCTCGTCAAGGACATCGATTGTGGCGCCCATACCCTTGAGCACCTTGCCCATCACGTGGACATCGGAAATATCGGGCACGTTCTGCAGCGTCGTCTTGCCCGGCGCCAGAAGCGTTGCCGCCATGAGTTTGAGCGCGGAGTTCTTAGCGCCCGAAACGGGCACAGAGCCTCCGATGGCGTGGCCACCCTCAACGCGGATAATATCCAAGGTCTACCCTTTCAAAAAGCATGCCCGGGATGGCTGGGCCATCCCGGGCATGATGTGTTCGCAAATGGTCGAACGCTAAATCGTTTGACTATTGGGCAAGCTTGAGCTTACACCATGCGATTTCATTATAGAGGTAGGCGCGGCGTGCATCATCCTCCGACAAATTACCCAGCTTCTCTTCAAAACCTTGAATATCAGCTTTAAGCTTGTCGGCATCGACGGTCGCCAAATCGCAAGCGCGCTCGGCGAGAACGGTCACGACATCGTCCGCAACCTGGGCATAGCCGCCGGCCACGGCAAACGTGTGGTCGACAGTGCCCATGGCCTTATCGGAAACGCGAACGTAACCGCGGTCGATCGTGCAGATCTCGCTGGAGTGAGCAGGCAGAACGCCAAACTCGCCATCCGTGGACGGAATCGACACAAACGCAGCGTCGCCCTCATAGGCGCAGCTCACGGGGCACACGATGCGGATACGCATAACCTACTTCTCCCCCATCTTGCGGGCGCGCTCGCGCACGTCCTCAATCGTGGAAGCATAGCGGAAAGCCTGCTCGGGCAGGTCATCGGCCTTGCCGTCGACAATCTCGGCGAAGGAGCGGACGGTATCCTCGACGCGGACGTAGACACCGGGGTTGCCGGTGAACTTCTCGGCGACGTGGAAGGACTGCGAGAGGAACTGCTGGATCTTACGGGCACGGTTGACCGTAAGGCGCTGCTCCTCGGACAGCTCGTCCATACCCAGGATGGCGATGATGTCCTGAAGGTCGGAGTACTCCTGCAGGAGCTCCTGGACCTTGACGGCGACACGGTAGTGCTCCTCGCCGACGATCGAGGGATCGAGAGCGTCGGAGGAAGACGCGAGCGGGTCGATAGCCGGGAACAGGCCGAGCGACGAAATACTACGCGAAAGAACCGTGGTGGCATCGAGGTGCGCAAACGTCGTGGCAGGCGCCGGGTCGGTCAGGTCGTCTGCGGGGACGTAGACAGCCTGGACGGAGGTAATGGAGCCCGTCTTGGTCGAGGTAATGCGCTCCTGGAGGTCGCCCATCTCGGTTGCCAGCGTGGGCTGGTAACCAACGGCGGACGGCATACGGCCCAGCAGTGCGGAAACCTCGGAACCTGCCTGGGAGAAGCGGAAGATGTTGTCGATGAACAGCAGAACGTCCTGGCCACGATCACGGAAGCACTCAGCCTCGGTCCTG
>USPH01000142.1 GCA_900556515.1 uncultured Collinsella sp. | reverse complement strand
GGAGAGCACTTAATGTGCTCTCCGTGCGAGCAGGACTGTCCGAGCAGGCGACCAAACCCCGCGCCCCGTCCCGGCGAGCGCTTGGGGACCGGTGGCCTACAGGTGGCTGATGATCAGTTCCATCTTGCCTTCGAGGTCGATGGAGCTGACGGTGCTCGGGGCCAACAGGTGGCTTCCCTTGTGGACGGGGTCGCCGCAGACGGTGCCTTCGCCGTCGATGACCGACAGGCACATGAAGGGCCAGCGCTGGTCGAGGGTCTTGCTGCCGTTGACGCGCACGCGATCGACGGTGTAGCAGGGGTTGGACTCGAGCTCGGTCACGCCGTCCACCTCGGGCGCGGTCACCGTGCCGTCGGTCGGAGCCTGAGCATCAAAGTCGATGCAGTCGAGGCTCTGCTCAATGTGCAGCGGGCGCAGGTTGCCGTCAGTGCCGGGACGGTCGTAGTCGTACAGACGATACGTCACGTCGCTCGACTGCTGCGTCTCCAAAATGAGCGTGCCGGTCTTGATGGCGTGCACGGTACCGGAATCAATCTGGAAAAAGTCGCCCTTGTGAATCGGCAACACGTTGAGCATGTCGTCCCAACGTCCTTCCTCGATCATTTGTGCGGCCTCGGCGCGGTCCTTGGCACGCTGGCCGACGATGATCGTGGCGTCGGGCTCGCAGTCCAGCACATACCAACACTCGGTTTTGCCCAGGCTACCGTTCTCGTGCTCGGCAGCGTACTCGTCGTTGGGATGAATCTGGATCGAAAGGTCGTCCTTGGCGTCCAGAATCTTAATGAGCAGCGGGAACTCCTTGCCCTCGCAGTTGCCAAAGAGCTCGCGATGCTCGGCCCACAGCCACGACAGCGTGTGGCCGGCATACGGGCCCTCCGCAATCTGGCAGTCGCCGTTGGGGTGGGCCGAGATGGCCCAGCACTCACCGATGGGGCCATCGGGAATGTCGTAGCCAAATACGGTTTCGAGCTGGCGACCGCCCCAGATCTTCTCGTGGAAGATCGGCGTCAGTTTAATCAAATCGGACATATTCATACCTCATTGTGTTGCGCGGGCGCTGCGTAAAACTGTTCAAAACGAGCGCCCGCATGACTGCAAAAACCTATGCCAACGTTACGTTGTGCAACTCAAAGCGGTCGCCAACGTTGCGCGAGACCGAATACTCAAAGGCGGCGCCGCTGTCCAAAAAGCCAATCTGGGTGAGCTCGAGCAGGGGAGAGCCAGGCTTGGTGTCCAGGCGCTCGGCTTCTTCCTCGGTTGCTGCCACGGCGCGAATGGTACGGTGGAAGCTCGAAATTTTCAGCCCGCATTGCTCGCGGATGAAATGGTAGACCGATCCGTACAGGTCCTTCTTTTTCAGCCCCGGAATCAGCTCGAGGGGCATGTAGGTGTACTCGATAACGATGGGCTTCCCATCGGCCTGACGCACGCGCACGACGTGATAGGCAAAGTCATCCTCGGCAATTCCCAGCTGGGCTGCGATGTCCGCTGGTGGATTAACAATCGAGAAATCGTAGACCACCGAGGTCACCTTTTCCCCGCGGTGCTCATACGAAAAGCCCTGGGCACGGTCGTTTTTGCCCTGGAAAAACGCCTGGCCGGGAAGTCCCGCCGTGTCCTTAACGTAGGTGCCCGATCCGCGCCGGCTGGTAATAAGACCTTCCTCGGTGATTTGCTCGATAGCACGTTTGACGGTGATTTTGGAAACGCTATAGAGCTCACAGAACTCAACGACGGTGGGAAGCTTGTCGCCCGGTTTAAGAGCGCCATCCTCGATACTTCGACGAATATCTGCAGCTATCGCCTCGTATTTGGGAATCATGGAACCTCCTTTCCGGCTTGATTGAGTACAGAAGAAAGTATAGTCAACACCTAAGCATCCCTATTGCGTTTTTGAAAAGTTCGAGAAAGGTTTAATTAAAAAACGCTTCTCTTTAACAACTAGAGCGCTTCAAATTAATATGCACTCTAATAATGTGGTATTGAGCAAATTGATTGGCTCGAGGACGGGGCTGGGCTGTTTTGCCGCCCAGCGAACCGAATCTCATGCTTTGAGTTTCCCCAGATAAAACCTGCCAAAACAAACCTGCCCCTTTTTGGCAGGTTTTTGCCTTGGGAGCGGTACCATACAGGCAATGTTTAAACGAGAAAGGTGGGCTCCCATGGAACCTAAGCAGTACTACATCGGCATCGACGTCGGCGGCACTTCGGTTAAGGAGGGCCTGTTCGACGAAGACGGTAACCTGCTGGCCAAGGCCAGCGTGCCTACGCCTCCTATCGTTGACGCTGCGGGCTTTGCCGCGGTGACCGAGGCTATCGACCAGGTGGTCGCCAAGGCTCAGATTCCGCGTGCCTTTGTGGCGGGCATTGGTCTGGCCGTTCCGTGCCCCATCCCGGCATCGGGCGATGCCAAGGTCAAGGCCAACATTGCCATTAACCTGCCCGAGCTGAGGGTCGCCATTCAGAAGCACTGCCCCGATGCGGTCGTTAAGTATGAGAACGATGCCAACGCCGCTGCCATGGGCGAGGCCTGGCTCGGTTCTGCCAAGGGCGTGCAGAACGTGGTGATGGTCACCATCGGTACCGGCGTGGGCGGCGGCGTTATCGTTAACGGCGACGTGGTATCGGGCGTTGTGGGCGCCGGCGGCGAGATTGGCCACATGTGCCTGAACCCGGCCGAGGAGCGCACCTGCGGCTGTGGCGGCCATGGCCATCTGGAGCAGTATTCCAGCGCCACCGGCGTGGTGAGCAACTACCTTGCCGAGTGCAAGAAGGCGGGCGTCGAGCCCATTGAGCTCACTGGCCCCTCCGATTCCAAGGACGTGTTCCAGGCCTGCCGCGAGGGCGACAAGCTCGCGCTGGCCGCAGCCGACACCATGGCCGACTACCTTGGCCGCGCCCTGGCGCTTATCGCCAACGTGGTCGACCCCGAGATGTTCCTGATCGGTGGCGGCGCGTCCGCTTCGGCCGATGTTTATCTCGACAAGGTTCGCGAGCACTTTAAGCAGTACGCGCTCTCTGCCTCGCGCGAGACGCCCATTAAGGTCGCTTCGCTCGGAAACGACGCCGGCATCATCGGTGCCGCCTACGTAGCCCTGCGCGCCGCCGGTAAATAGCTGGTGCAAGGGGGTCAGGTTACTTTGCACCAACACGGTGCAAAAGGGACAGTCTTGGCCCCCATGCCTGCCCCAAAATATGCCGTGACCCTTCCGTCTGCGAAGGCTCGGCATCGGCGTGCTACCATAGCTACGTCCAAGTACACATATCAAGTGGAGGATATCCATGGCAAACGTTCTTGTCTTTGGTCACCAGAACCCCGATAACGACGCCATCATGAGCGCCGTCGTCCTGTCCCAGCTGCTCAACCAGGTTGAGTATGCCGGCAACACCTACGAGGCCTGCGCCCTTGGTCAGCTTCCGGCCGAGTCCGCCAAGCTGCTCGCCGACGCCGGCATCGCCGAGCCCCGCGTGATCGAGTCCGTCGAGGCCGGTCAGCTCGTCGTCCTCACCGACCACAACGAGTCTGCCCAGTCCGTCGCCGGCCTTAAGGACGCCACGGTCTTTGGCGTTGTCGATCATCACCGCATCGGCGACTTCGAGACCGCCGGCCCGCTGCACTACATCTGCCTGCCCTGGGGCTCCAGCTGCACCATCGTCACCAAGCTCGCCGGCGTGCTCGGCGTTGAGCTTTCCGACGTCCAGGCTAAGCTGCTGCTCTCGGCCATGATGACCGACACGCTCATGCTCAAGAGCCCCACCACCACCGATGTCGACCGCGCCGTCGCCGCCAAGCTCGGCGAGCAGGTGGGCGTCGACCCGGTCAAGTTTGGCATGGAGGTCTTCCTCACCCGTCCGTCCGGCTCCTTTACCGCTGCCGAGATGGTCGGCAACGACATCAAGATGTTCGAGGTCGCCGGCACCAAGCTTCTCATCGGCCAGTACGAGACGGTCGATAAGTCCCGCGCGCTCGGCATGATTCCCGAGATTCGTGAGGCTATGCGCGCCTACCAGGCCGAGAAGGCCGCCGATGGCATCGTGCTGTGCATCACTGACATCATGGAGGAGGGCTCCCAGGTCCTGCTCGAGGGTGATACCGCCACTGCGCAGAAGGGCCTTCAGATCGAGGATGTGGCCGAGGGCGTGTGGATGCCCGGCGTGCTCTCCCGCAAGAAGCAGGTCGCCGCTCCGATTCTCGCCGCCAACTAACAGCTCGGTAAACAAAACGCTTACATTTGTCGCCGAGTTTTGGATTCGGTCTGTAGCCGACCCTCTGCTCTTTTTAGGCGCATGTAACCGTTGGGTACCATAGGACCATACG
>USPH01000141.1 GCA_900556515.1 uncultured Collinsella sp. | reverse complement strand
GTCCAGGCGGGGACTCAACATCTCAATCTGTAACACCTAGCCGCCCAAATCGGGTCTAGATGTTACAGATCGAGATTTTGTTTGAGAGGCTGAGAATTGGACCGAAAACACGGTCCCGGAATAACAAAAAAGCTCGCCAGCTAGGCCGACGAGCTGCAAGTTCTTGGTCGCGGGGGCAGGATTTGAACCTACGACCTCCGGGTTATGAGCCCGGCGAGCTACCAGACTGCTCCACCCCGCAATGTCTGGGCGCCTCATGTGCGCAGGAAAGAATATTACGCGGGAGTTCAGTAAACGGCAAGGAAAATCTCGTAGAGCATAATTCCTTCATATTTAAACCCCTCAGCCCATATCACCGTAAACGAATCGCAGCCGAGCGCCGCCGGCAGCGCGTATACAATGGTGCGCGTCCTTTTACGCCGACACCTGGAGTAGACATGCTGCTCGCTATCGATATGGGAAACACGCAGACGGCCATGGGCCTGTTTGACGGAGACGAGCTGGTGCAGTCGTGGCGCATGCCCACCGACCGCTCCTATACCGCCGACGAGATCCACGTGCGCCTGATGGGCTTCTTTAAGATGTACGACCTCTCACTCGACGCGGTCGACGCGATCGCCTTTGCCGGCGTGGTGCCGCAGCTCTCGCGCGAGTGGCACGCCGTGGCCGACCGCATCGCGGCGGACGCCATCGTCATCGGGCCGCAGACGGCCGCCGTGACCAAGCTGCGCGCGGCGCGCCCCCAGGCCGTAGGTGCCGACCGCGTCGCCAACGCCGTTGCGGCCGAGACTTTCTACGGCGCGCCGGCAATCGTGGTGGACTTTGGCACCGCGACCAATATCGACGTCATCGATGAGGACGGTTATTACATTGGTGGGGCGATCGCGCCGGGCATCCGCATCTCCATGGACGCGCTTGCCGCCCGTGCCGCCAAGCTCGCCAGCGTGCCGCTCGAGGCGCCCGAACACGCCATCGGTCGCGACACCGAAGAGTGCATCAAGGTCGGCGCCGTGATGGGCGCCGCCGCCATGGCCGAGGGCTTGGTCGCGCGCATGAAGCGCGAGCTGGGCCGCGAGGACGCCACCGTTATCGCCACGGGCGGTCTCGCCGGCATCGTCGCCGATTCGACCGATGCCTTCGACGTGGTCGACGGACAGCTCACCATCAAGGGTATCTGCGAAATCTACCGCCGCATGCAGGAGCTGGGATAGAGTAAACGCCAGGTCGCAGCAACCAGCCGCCAATCCTATTCCTCAAAATCGAAAATTTTTCAGTTTTGAGGAATAGGATTTTTTGCTAAGCCTCGCCGCACAACCACCTCGCCAGGTCCACGATCTGCACCCCATCGCGATCCGTGGCCTCGTGATGCGTGCGGGCAAGAATCATCTTGGGATACGCATCGCCAATGCTCAGCAGTGGCGAAATCTCGCGCTCAAACGTCTTATCCGAGCTGATGTCGTCGCTCACCTGAATGTAGAGCTTCTCGCTTCGCTTGATTGCTACAAAGTCTACTTCCTTTTTATAGAGCACACCGACGTATACCTCGTATCCGCGGCGCAGCAGCTCGATGGCCACCATGTTCTCGTATACGCGTCCCCAATCCATATCACGTGTACCAAGCAGTGCGTATTTGAACGCGTGGTCTGCCAGGTAATACTTCTCGCCGCTCTTAAGGTATTTTTTGCCGCGAATGTCGTACCGACGAACTTTATAGAAGGCAAACGCATCGCACAGGTACCCCATGTACGTGCCGACCGTCTTGTTCGTAATCTTTAGCCCATCCGCATTCAAAACATCTGTAATGTTGCGTGCCGACGTTATGCTGGAGACGTTGTCCATCATGTAATCGGCAATGCGCAGCAGTGCCGATTCGTTTCTCACGTTATGCCGCTGCACGATATCCCTCACGATGAGCGTTTTGAAGACATTGGAGAGATATTGGTAGCGCTGCTCCTGCAGTGGATAAGGGTAAGAGCCGGACATACCGCCGGTTCTCGCGTACTCATCGAAGTCGCGATCGACCTCGCCCTCGTCACTATAGAAGCGATACTCCTCAAACGAGAATGGGAAAACCTCGATCTCGAACGTGCGCCCCGTAAAGAGCGTCGACAGATCGCTCGACAGCAAAAAGGCGTTCGATCCGGTGATGAAGATGTCGTACTGCTCGGATGCATGGAGGCTGTTGATCGCGCGTTCAAAGCCGTCGCACATCTGAACCTCGTCGATAAGCAGGAAGTTTTGCTTGTCGGACACTCGATGCTCTTTCACATAGGCGAGCAGGGCATGATATTCGAGCAGGCCCTCGAACTCGTCGAGGTTGTAATTGATATGGATGACATTCGAATTGGACAGATTTGCCTCCACGTAATCGCGGAGGGCCTCGAGCAATTTTGACTTACCGCTACGGCGAATGCCCGTTATGACCTTGATGTCCGGTACGCCAATAAGGCTCGTCAACGTGTCCATATATGACGTTCTATTGATGAGTTTCATTGGTGCCTCCCTGCGGTCTTCTATCGCTATTCCTCAAAAACGAAAATTATTCAGTTTTGAGGAATAGACTCTGCAACGAATATACCTCGTTAAAGGCCGAGCTGGCTTAATTCTATTCCTCAAAATCGAAATATTTTCAATTTTGAGGAATAGAACCGCGATGCCACCCTGTAGTCGCGTAAAGACCCTCCCCGGCACAGCCGAGGAGGGTCTTGTTGTCATCGCTATCTTTGAGCGCGGGCGCCTCGCGTTACAGTCCGCGAATCCGTACGGCCTCGGGCGGAAACTCCTGCTCGCCGGCATCGGTCTTGATGGTCGCGCGACCCCAGATGTCCAGGCCCGCAAACACACCGACCGCAAGCGGCAAACCGCTGGGCGACACCGCCGCGACCTGACGACCCAGCAGTGGCACCATGTCAAAGTACTCGCCCAGCACCGGAGCCAGCGGGCCGGCGGCGCCCTGCGGCGTGTTGGCGGCAACTGCCCAGGTGTCCACGCGGACCAGCACGGCGGCGGCCAATGCCTCGATCAGCGCCTCATCTGCCATATCCACGCCAAGCTCACCCAGCGCCGCACGCTCAACATCCACCGTCACCGCGGCAAACATACCCGCGGCACCGGCACCGCCGTTCACGGCAACGCGCGCGAGTGACGTCTCAAACGCAGGCGCACCGCACACGATATCGCTCGGCCACTGGATACCCACCTTGCCGGCAAGGCCCAACCCCGGCGTCGAAGCCGTGCCCACGAGCGCATCCATCATGCCCATCGCGGCCACAAACGGCAGGCCGTGGAAGGCGTGCATATTCACATCGGGGCGCACGACCAGCGAAAACGTCAGCGAAGCATCGCCCGCGCTCCACGCGCACCAGCCCGCGGACACGCCCTCGCGGCCCGCGTCACGCGCCGCGTCGAGCTCGGTACCGGCGGCAACAGCATTCATCTCGATCATCTACATACGCCCCAATTCGCCCACGATATGGCCCACGCGATCCTCGGGCTCCTTGACCTCGACGCCGTTGTAGCGGAAGAACCGCGCCGGGTCGTGCATCAGGTCCTCGAGCGGCACCAGCACAAAGTCGCGCTCGCCGATCAGCGGATGCGGCAGGCGCAGTTTTTTGCCGCCGTGGGTCTCGCCATCCATCCACAGCAGGTCCAGGTCGATAGTGCGCGGGCCGTTGGCCTTGGCCTTTTTGGAACGGTCGCGGCCCAGCTCGGCCTCGATCTTCATGAGCTCGTCGAGCAGCACCAGCGGCGCCAGCTCGGTCTTGATCTCGATGACGGCGTTGGCGAACGCGTCTTGGCGCGTCTCGTAGGCCGGCTCGCTCTCGTAGATGCGCGAGCAGTTGGACACGCAGGTGAGTGGAATCTCGGCGATCATGTCGTGCGCGGCGCGGATGTTGTCGCAACGATGCCCCAGGTTGGAGCCCACGGCCACAAACGCACGGCGCGGCTGCGGCTTGGCGACGGCCCAGTAACCGTTCAGGAACTGCGCAAAGCCGGCGACGTCGTGCACGCGCACGATGTTGGCGCCGGCCTGGATCGCACCCAGGCACACACCAAACGTGGCGGCATCGCGCTCGGCGGCCTCGGTCACGCCCGAGACGGCGCCCACAAAGCGCTTGCGCGACACGGCGCACATGAGCGGATAGCCCAGCGATGCCATCTTGGCGGTCTCGCGCTGGATGACGATATCCTCGTTAGCCGACTTGCCAAAGCCCGAACCGGGGTCGATGCAGATGCGGTCACGCGACACGCCGGCATGGATGAGCGTGCGGGCCTGGTCGGAAAGGAATCCCATGACGCGGCGCATGATCTGTCTCTTATACACATCTCCGAGCCCACGAGACATGCGCAGATCT
>USPH01000140.1 GCA_900556515.1 uncultured Collinsella sp. | reverse complement strand
CGAGATCTGCGCATGTCTCGTGGGCTCGGAGATGTGTATAAGAGACAGATATCGGTCAGCACGCCGTGGTTGAGCCAGATGGCCTTCATATCCTGTCCGCCGATGTCGAGCACGAAGGTCGCATCGGGAACGCATGCGCACGCGGCGCGGGCGTGCGCGACCGTCTCGACCGTATGGTAGTCGGCGTGGAACGCGCGCGCGAAAAGCTCCTCGCCGTATCCCGTGGTGCCCACGGCATCGATCGCAAGCGTGACTCCCGCTGTCTCCCAGCGGTTCTTCAAGCTGACAAGACCCTGTTGGGCGACGTCGAGCGGTCTGCCGTTATTAGACGCGTAGAACGAATCGACAAGCTCACCCGCCTCATCGACCAGGGCGAACTTGGTCGTCGTGCTCCCCGAATCGATACCGAGCGCCACACGCACCGTCTCTCCGGGCGCATACGCATCCGGACCCTTTGCCGGCGTCTCTTTGCCATGGCGTGCCGTAAAATCCGCCTGCTCGGCAGGTGTGGCAAAAAAGGGCTGGGCAAGACGTCCCTCCCCGCTTGCGGGCGCGACCGTCTCGAGCTTATCCAGCCGGACAAAAGCGTCGGGAAGGTCGATCGGTTGGGACGATGCGAACATGTCGGTCAGCGACAGGGCGGCACCGCGCGCGACCATGATCTGCGGATCGCGCGGGACGATAACCTGATCGTCCGATAGATTCAGTTGCTCCCGGAACACGCGGACCAGTGTGGGGTTGTAGGCGAGCGTACCGCCCTCGAAGATTACCGGCGGCTCGATGTCGATACCCTGGGCCAGACCGCCGATCGTTTGGCGGGCGACCGCGTGAAGCGCCGAAAGCGCCAGGTCGGTGGTAGGAATGCCCTCGTTGAGCAGCGGCTGGATATCGGTCTTTGCGTACACGCCGCAGCGGCCCGAGACCTCGTGGACGGTCGTTCCCCGGCTTGCGAGCTGCTCGAACTCGCCCGATTCGGTGCCGACCCCCATGAGCTTTGCCATCTCGTCGATAAATGCACCGGTACCGCCTGCGCACGAGCCGTTCATGCGCATGTCGGCAACCTCGATGTCTCCCTTATCGTTGGTGCGGAAGAAGATCATCTTGGCGTCTTGGCCGCCCAGCTCGATGGCGCAGCGCGTCTGCGGATAGAACCTGCTGATCGCGAGCGCGTTGGCGACCACCTCCTGAACGTACGAGGCGCCCAGCGCGGTCGCGATATCGCGCGCACCCGAGCCGGTCACCGCAACGCGCAGCGACTCATGGGGAAAGCGCTCGGCGAGCTCGCCGAGCATGGCGCGCACGCTCGCTGTCTGACACGCCCCGTGTCGGCGATATCCCCACCACGCCTCGGTCATATCCTCGTGCATCGCGTAAACTTTGGTCGTCGTCGACCCTACGTCCAGTCCTACTAGCAACGCCATAATGCTCCGTCTCTCGCATTTTTCCTGCTAGAGATATACCACTCTACGTAATACAACAGACTGTTGTATTTAAACTCCGTATAAAAAGCGGCTGCCGAAACGCTTCAGCAGCCGCCGAATGCACCAACAGATTGTTCTGCGCGCTAGCACGTCGGGCAACGGAGCAGCACGGGCCCTCCGGTCATGCGCACCGCTCACGCCCGCGATGTCGCCGAGAGAGCTATCCACGCTTAGGGCTCCAACCAAGCAAGTCGCCCGCGCTCAGCAGATCCCTAAGCGAGCTACTCGCACTCAGGAGCCATAGCCTGCTCCAAGAGCTCGGCATGCTCCTCCTCGAAAACCGTCCCCACAGGGAAGGCGCGACGGAAGACGAAGTGGGAAATCGGACCGGCTACCAAAAGGTTCCACGGCAGCGCCATCACAAAATTATGCGGGATGTTGATCATCCAGATCGCGGGCACGGAATACAGGTTCGCAAGGATGCCGCCGGGCATGTGCGTCAGACCCTCGCAGGCACCGTACAGCGACATGATGATAACCATGGGAACGACCATGCAGGAGCTGACGGCGAGCGTCATGGCAAGCGGCGAGCTCTTGCCCGGCGTGACCAAGTACTTAAAGGCGAAACCCTTGGCGAGCGGGCTGGCGACGAACCAGTCGCAGCACATGGCAAAAATGTAGGCAACGGGGAAGCCGAGCCACGCAGCGGCAACGACCTCGCCGTTGATGGCCCCATGCTGCAGGGCAACGTTGTAGATGCTCATCCAGAGCACCATGCAAAAGCACATGATAAAGGTGAACAGCAGGCTCTCTCGTTTGTTGATAGGCATAAAGGGCATGGTCCTTTCTGTGTTACGCCGCGACACCACGCAACAAAAACGGGCGGGCAAGATGGAGCTGTTGGGACTTCATCTCGCCCGCCCGTGGTACGTGCGTCTGCGACTACTTATGTGGTAAAACCAGCCTAGCACGAAAAGCACGTGCTTCGTAAGCGTTGAGTTTATGAAGATGCAGGGCACCAATAATCCCCCGACCCCATATGTTGCGGTGGAATACGGACTGTTTTGACCCTTTAAGCAGCAATTCAGTCCCTATTTCACCGCAACTCATTTGGTGCAAAGCAACCTGTCCCCCTTGCACCAATTAGCTGGTATGGCGCCAGCGAGGGTCGGTGAGGGTTCTCGCCACGCCCAAGCCAACGGGCAGAAACGCCACGATGAGCACTGCGCGCACAAACCAGCCGAGCATGTTGACCGTGTCGAAGGTGCACATGTAATACATAGAGCGATAGAGATACAGACCGGGCACCATAATGACAATCGAAGGCACCGTGAGGGCGATGCGCGGGTAGGTGAGCTTGACTTCGGCCAAGCTTGCCAGCAGACCCGATACCAGCGCGCCGATAAACGCTGCTGCCTCGGGAGGCATTCCCGTGCTGAGGCCCAGGAAGGGAATCATCGTCGGCGCATCGACAAGGGTCAGACGCAGGGTATTGGACACGGCGCCGATCAACCCAGCTGCCGCGGCCATCTTTACCGGGCTGTTGAACATCACCGAGAAGCCGAATACGCCAACGAAGCTCATCACCACGCGCAGGAGCGTAAGGGCAAGCGGCGAAAGGCCGAGCGGGGCAAAATCATCCGGTGCCAGCCCCACACACTCGGCAACCATCCAGCCCACAAGGGTCGCCATCACAATAATCGACACGGCATACGAAAGACGCTCAATGCCGCTTCGCATATCGAGCTTAGCGATGTCGAGGCCTGCCGTAATGAGGGGAAAGCCGGGAATCACAAAGAGCATGGCGCCGATATAGCCTTCTTGGTGCGACATTGCCCCCGGTACGACCTGGCCAAGGCCGAGCAATGCCAGCAGATACGAAACGCAAGCGAGCGCAACGCCCGTCGTCAGCGCGCTAAACTGGCCAAGACCTTGCTTGAGAATATGGGAGCGAGCAAAGTTACCGACACCAGCGCCTACGAACGCGCATGCCATCTCGATAGGGCCGCCGCCGAGCAAAAAGACGAAGGCGCCGCAAGCACAGGCTGCCGCAAGGCCCTGTTGCCAGGGAGAGTAATCGGGCTTTGAGCTCTCGACGGTCTTAAGCATCTCGTGGTATTCGTGCACGGTAAACCGGCGCCCATACGTCTCGATTTCCTTTAAGAAGCTCTCCATCATCCAAATGCGATGGGTATTGACTCCCGTTGTGGGCAGGCTGACAACCTCGTTAAAGCAGTGGCCACCTTCGATGCAGGTGCACTCAAACGACAGAAGACTCAGGTCGACGTGAATCGTGACGCCCAGTACGGCAGCAACACGATTCATGGTATCGCGCACGCGCCAGGCACCCGTTCCACTTGCCAGCATAAGCATGCCGGTACGGCAGATGATGGATGACTTATCGGTGAGCGGCGCATCGACGGCAAGCTCATCGCCTGCCGTCACGATCTGGTGCCAGTCAGTTTTCATATGGAGCGCGCCGGCACGAACGCCGTGGTGCATGGGGGCTCTCGAAAGCAGTGAGTTAAGGCGCGAAGACTGTGGGGGCTCCGTTGATTCGTCCTCAACCTCATCAGTCTCTTCATCGACCAGATCAAAGGAATCAAGCGGCGCTGGCTCGCGACGGTCGATCAGCTCCTCGTCCTCATCATCAAAGTAATTGAACTGATCGAGCATGTCCTCTTCGATTGAACGCTCGCTCGCGTCGTCCATATAGACGCTCCCTTCCTACCGACTAACCCCCATCCTAGACAGCGACGGCTAAAGGAAACATAAAAGAGACGGCTGTCATGCGAGCCATGCGCGCAATAGCCGTTGGATAGTCGTTTAAGAGCGTCCCTAATGACTACATCGATGTTCTAAGTATCAATCAAGTCAACGCCGCAGGTAGAGGACGGACAGACACTATGACCCAATCCGAGGGCACGGAAACGACAGGAGCCCCCGCTCG
>USPH01000139.1 GCA_900556515.1 uncultured Collinsella sp. | reverse complement strand
ACGGTGTAGACGCCAATGTCCATGAGGGAACCCGATGCCATATTGCAGTCGAAGATATTGGTGGCGCGTCCCGCGAGAATCTCGTTGTAGCGCGAGGAATATTTGCCAAAGCGCAATGAGGCGCGGCGGATGGGGGCGATCTCGCCCAGGGCATCCTCGATGGCGTGGAAGGCGGGATCGTGGAGGGGACGCATGGCCTCGAGGGCCACAACACCTGCTGCCTCGGCAGCGCGGAAGACTTCCAGCGCCTGCGCTTCGGTGGCGCAGAAGGGCTTCTCGACGATGACATGCTTGCCACCGGCGATGCAGGCAAGGGCCTGCTCGTAGTGAAGTGCATTAGGGCTGCCGATATAGACGGCGTCGACGTCGGCGGCTGCCGCAAGCTCATCGAGTGACGTAAAGTTTCGCTCGCCACCGCGCTCGGCGGTAAAGGCGGTACCGCGATTGGCGTCGCGTGAAAGCGTGCCCACAAACGCGGCTTGGTCGTTGGCGTTGACGACTTGGATAAAGTCGTCGGTGATCATGGATGTGCCGATGGTTGCGATACGCAACATGTGTCCCCCTTGCGTTGTTTGGCTTACAGGACGAGTGTAGCGCGGGAGGACACAAAAGCGTGCGAAAACGCCGTTACAGGTCGCTCTCGTTAAAGCCGGCGTCGATATCGAGGTTGCTGCCGTCGGCCGCCGTGGTGGCAAGCTCATCGCAGCGCTCGTTGAGCTCGTGGCCGGCGTGACCCTTAACCCAGATGAACTCAACCTTGTGCTTGCTTTTGGCGGTGAGTAGGCGCTCCCACAGGTCGCGGTTCTTGACGGGCTGCTTGTTGGCGGTTTTCCATCCGCGCTTTTTCCAGCCGTCGATCCAGTGTTTATTGAAAGCGTTGACGACGTACTGCGAATCGGAATGGACCTCGACCTCGCAGGGGCGGTTAAGTGCCTCGAGCGCCACGATGACCGCCATGAGCTCCATGCGGTTGTTGGTGGTCTTGGCGTAGCCGCGCGAAAGCTCGGAGGTGAAGGTCTTGCCGGCGGGGTTGGTGTATTTGAGCACGGCGCCGTAGCCGCCGCGTCCCGGATTTGATCGGGCCGAGCCGTCGGTATAGATGATGACCTTCACATGGTTCCTTTCGTTGGGTACGTTTCGTGTGAGTGACCATTGTAGCGCCGCGTTCGTCGAGGGCTAGCAATCTACGATTTCTACCCCGTCTTCCGACAGTTAGTTGGCATGGATGATGCGGTTGAGCTCGTCGAGGTATTGCTGCAAGAGGGGAGAGGGCTTGCGCTCGTCGTGCATGATATAGCCTACGTGCATCGTTGGGGCGTCTGCTAACGGGATCGATGCCATACCCCATTGCATTTCATTGGAGAGGACACCGGTCGACAGGGTGTAGCCGTTCGACGTGATAAGTAAGTTAGTAAGTGTTCCGCGGTCCGAGATTCGTATGTTGCGGTCGCAAGGGATATAGCTAAAAGGTTCCTCGGCGTAATAGAAGGAGTTTGAGGTTCCCTGCTCAAAGCTGTAGCGCGTATATGGTGTGAGGTCGGCAAGGGACAGCTGCGGGCGGCGGGCAAGCGGGTGGCGCTCGCTAACGAAGACGTGGACCGTCGCGTCGAATAGGGGATGGAAGCTCGCGCGCGCATCGACAAAAGCCTTCTGCAGAACGCGGGCGTTAAAGTCGTCCAGATAGAGGATGCCGATGTCGCTGCGAAACGCGCGGACGTCATCGATGATCTGCGATGTGGTGGTCTCGCGCATGATGAACTCGAACTTGCTGTCGCGGCAGCGCTCGACTACGTTGACAAAGGCCTCGACCGAAAAGGCGTAGTGCTGGGCGGAAATGGCGAGGCGGGCTTGCGGGGTACCGCCGTCCTCGTAGCGGGCCTCGAGCATGTCGGCCTGCTCTACGACCTGGCGCGCATAGCCCAAAAGCTCGGTGCCGTCGTTGGTGAGTGCAACACCGCGGCTAGAGCGCGTAAAAATTTCGATATGAAGTTCCTGCTCCAGGCTTTTGACGGCGTTTGAGATGTTGGACTGAGCAGTATAGAGGCGCTGAGCTGCGGCGTTGATTGAGCCGGACTCTGCCACGGCGATCAGAAAACGAAGCTGCTGGAGGGTCATCGGCGCCCGTCCTTTCGATAGCTATCTAAAAAACCGATAACAGGTTAGCGCTTTTAAGTGATTGACCGAGAGAAACAATGCTCGTACTATTCAAAACACACAAAGGCGGTAGGTAATTAAGCCAACCACGGAACCGGGATGCGAAAGGAGGCCCGCATATGAATTGCTTACCAAGACGAATGCCGGGCTCCTGTTTGCGCCCGTTGGCGTGATCAGGAGACAGCGACTTACTTCTCTCTTTTTATTTACTTTCGTTCGATCAAGGAGATCATCATGAGCCAGTTCATCAACAATCCCGAGCACACCTTTGGTTTCGATACCCTGCAGTTGCACGTTGGCCAGGAGAGCGCCGATCCTGCATCCGACTCCCGTGCCGTGCCTATCTACCAGACCACGAGCTATGTGTTCCGCAACTCCCAGCACGCCGCCGACCGCTTTGGTCTTGCCGACGCCGGTAACATCTACGGCCGTCTGACCAACTCCACCCAGGGCGTCTTCGAGGACCGTATCGCCGCACTCGAGGGTGGCGTGGCAGGTCTTGCCGTCGCCTCTGGCGCTGCTGCCATCACCTATACCCTGCAGGCTCTTGCCCAGGCCGGTGACCACGTGGTGGCTCAGAAGACCATTTACGGTGGCTCCTACAACCTGCTGGAGCATACGCTCTCCCAGTTTGGCGTCGAGACCACGTTTGTCGATGCCCATAACGTGGAAGAGGTCGAGGGTGCCATCAAGGACAACACCACGGTCATCTATCTCGAGACGCTCGGCAACCCCAACTCCGACATCCCCAACATCGACGCCATCTCCGAGATCGCCAAGAAGCACGGTCTGCCGGTTGTCGTCGACAACACCTTCGGCACCCCGTATCTGTTCCGTCCGCTGGAGCATGGTGCCAACATCGTCGTCCACTCCGCAACCAAGTTCATCGGCGGCCACGGTACCTCGCTGGGCGGTGTGATCGTCGACGGCGGTAACTTTGATTGGAAGGCGAGCGGAAAGTACGCCCAGATCGCTGAGCCCAACCCCTCCTACCACGGTGTTTCGTTTGCCGAGGCTGCCGGTCCCGCCGCCTTCGCGACCTATGTCCGCGCTATCTTGCTGCGTGACGAGGGCGCCTGCATCAGCCCGTTCAACGCCTGGGTCCTGCTCCAGGGCACCGAGACTCTGTCGCTGCGCGTTGACCGTCATGTCGAGAACACCAAGAAGGTCGTTGAGTTCCTTGCCGGCGACAGCCACGTTGCCAAGGTGAACCACCCGAGCTTGCCCGAGCACCCCGACCATGAGCTCTACAAGCAGTATTTCCCCAACGGCGGCGCCTCGATCTTCACCTTCGAGATCAAGGGTGGCCAGGAAGCTGCTTGGAAGTTCATCGACCACCTGCAGGTCTTCTCGCTGCTTGCCAACGTGGCCGACGTCAAGTCGCTCGTCGTGCACCCGGCTACCACCACGCACTCCCAGCTCTCTGCAGATGAGCTCGCCGAGCAGAACATCACGCCCTCCACGATCCGTCTTTCCATCGGTACCGAGAACGCCGAGGACATCATTTGGGACCTGAAGCAGGCCTTTGCCGCACTGGACGAGTAGGGCGACTTGTGCAAGGACCCCTTGCGACTCGATAGGTATAACTGTATAAAATGCCTGCTCAAGGCGTCTGCGCAAGCAATGGTTGCGCAGACGCCTTTTTGCATAGGAAGGGCGCTATTACAGGGTTTTTGGCATGCTTTATGCAATCGAGATGTGGAAAACTCCTGTTGAGAGGATGTGAGTTTTACGCAATTGACGTGCACCTTTTGAGAAAAACCGCAGGTCGCGATTTGCTCGGGGTACTATGCAGCGCGATCGAATCACACGCAGCTCAAACGCAGCAAAAAACGCACTACGGAGGTTTCCAGCTACATGAGGATCGATTCACGAAAACCGAAAGCCGCCGCCCTTTCCGCCGCTCTGACCGTGGCACTTTTGGCGGGGGCCGGCGCAACCGATGCCCACGCGGCAACACTGTCCGACACGGTCGGATCCACGCCGTCCGAGGCGACGCTGATGCAGCCCGTCGACTACCGCGGCGACGGTTATGGCTCTATGCAGGAGTGGAACGCCTCGATGGGGGCAAAGCGCGATTCCCTGGAGATGCGCGCTCAGATCATTATGAATATGTATGGCGACTATGCTACCGATGACGAGCGCGCTGTGTTGCAGGGCTGCATCGACGGTGCGGGTAGCCTGTTGACTGTCTCTTATACACATCTCCGAGCCCACGAGACATGCGCAGATCTCGT
>USPH01000138.1 GCA_900556515.1 uncultured Collinsella sp. | reverse complement strand
CACATGGCCCATGTCGGAGTAGAGCGCCTCAGCACCGGTGGTGGCAAGGAAGCAGCTGCCCAAGATCATGATGCCCGCATGGTTGTTGGGACTCAACAAAAAGCCGATGCCGCGCAGCGGGTTGAGGCACAGCAGCACCGCGGGGTGCTGGAAGACAAAGAACAGACCCGTACCGCCCAGGAACAGAAACCACAGCGTCATGATGGGGCCAAAGGCACGGCCGATCTTGGCCGTGCCGATGCGCTGCACCAAGAAGAGCACAATGATGATGGCAAGCGTGATGGCCACGACGCGGCCCTGATCGTCGCCCAGCACGGCATGGACTGCCGGGATGGTGCGCAGGCCCTCGATGGCCGTGGTAACGGTAACGGCCGGCGTCAGGATGCCGTCGGCGAGCAGCGCGGCGCCACCCAGCATGGCGGGGATGATGAGCCACTTGCCGCAACGCTTGACCAGGCTGTACAGGGCAAAGATACCGCCCTCGCCGTGGTTGTCGGCGCGCAGCGAGATCAGCACGTACTTGACGGTCGTCAGCAGCGTGACCGTCCACACGACAAGGGAGAGCGCGCCGAGCACGAACTCCTCCGTGACGCTTCCGATGCCGCCGTTGCCGGCAACGAGCGCCTTGGTTACATACATGGGGCTGGTGCCGATATCGCCGTACACCACGCCCAGCGTGACGAGCATCGCCGAGATGCTCACAGGAATCGCAGCGTGCGAGGCTGCCTCCTTGGCCTTTTGTTCCATAAGCCGGTTTCCTCCCAACTTTAATGTTCGAAGGGATTATAGATAATCGGCCCATGTTTGAATGGCACTGTTTTCCCAGCTAGATAAACATTTATACGGCCTTTAGGCCACCGCGGCGATATGGAATGTGACAAAGGGACGGTCCCTTTGTCACATCCGTCATTTTCCGAGCCAATTTTTGAACCACCACTCCATGGAGCGGCTCATCTCGGCCATAAAGGGACTGGTGTGCTTGCGGGTATAGATATCCGCGACGCGCTCCCCCACCTCGCGGGCGTGCGGACGGAACATCGCGTCCATCTCGTCCACCTGCGCGTCCATGGTCGCGGCATCCGCACGGCAGTAGCGCTCCTCGTGCACCAGGTTCACCACGGGGTGTGCGATCGCCGGACGCTCCTTACGGGGCGTGCCGATGATGAGCATCGATAGCGGCATGGTATAGGGCGGCAGATCGAGCAGCTCGGCAACTTCCTCGGCATTCTCGACGATATCACCGATATAGCAGCTCCCCAGGCCCAGGGCCTCGGCGGCAACCACGGCGTTTTGCGCGGCGATCACGGCATCCTGGGCCGCGATGGCAAAGTCGCCCAAACCCGGCGCGCGGCGGGGCGCCTTGCCCGTGCGCTCGACAAACTCGGGCTCAAAGCAGCCCACGTGCTCAAACAGATCGATCCACTTTGCATAATCGACCACAAATATGAGTGCCCAGGGCGCCTTGGCAATCATGGGCTGATGGTCGCACAGGTCGGCCAGGCGGTCGAGCGTAGCTTGCTCGCGGATGCTCACGATGGAATACATCATCATGGCGCCCGCCGACGGCGCGCGACTCGCCGCATGCAAAATCGCTGCGCGCTGCTCGTCGGTCACCGCCACGGGGCGGTCGTCGTCATCACGCGCGAAGGAACGCGTGGAGGAACGGCGCTCCAACGTGTCCAGCACCGCGTTGCCCGTAGTCTCGACTGGATAGCCGAACGTATCCACGCCCGCAGCTCCGTCGCAGTACTCGGCGCCCGTCATACAAACCTGCTCGCCCATAGCTCTATCCTCGCCAATTCTTTAAGAAGCCTTTACGTTTCCGTGTAATTCCCGTCCATTATCGCGCAGGTCGCCACTACATTGCGCCACATCGCCACACGTGCGCGTTAATATGGCTGGTTGTTGTGCGCAGACACCAATTGCAGCGCATATCTTGGTAACAATCGGGTAAACCCCCGCTTTCGTAGGTTTTAAGTTTGTGAGGAGTCTCAGCATGTTCGCTGCCGCCATCTCGCTCGTCGGTCTTGCGGCGACCGTCTACCTTGTCTTGCGCGAGGCCAAGGCCATTCGCGCTCAGTCGGGCACCGTTGCCAAAAGCGCTCTTGGGTGGAGCGTCGCCTTCGGCCTGTTCCAGGTCTTTTTGACCGTTTGGGGCGCCATTGGCCTCGTCGCCCAAAACGAGCCGCTCGCCTTTGTGATGCTCATCCTGACCAACGCCATCCTCACCGGCTGCGCTTGGGCCAGCATCGCACGCGACCGCATCGCCCCGCGCGTCTTTGCGTTCGCCGGGCCCGACGCCCCCGCCCCCACCGGCAAGCTCGCCCGCCTGCGCGGCGCCTTTGTGGGCAAACCGCTCGTCGCCGCCGTCTTGTGCCTGCTGCTCGCCGGCGTCTTTGCGCTGCTGGGCATGGAGGTCTCGTCCAACCACGACTTTACCTGGGTCTACCCCCTGTGCATCCTGCTCGAGTGGGCCATCATCACCACGCTCATGGTCGGCCTGTTCTTCCTGTTCCAGCGCCACGGCGCAGCTCCCGCGGTCCTGGCCTTTGCCCTCTTTGTCCTGGGCATTGCCGAGTTCTTCGTCATCACGTTTAAATCCATGCCCATCCAGCCGGGCGACCTTTCGGCCATCTCCACCGCCGCTGCGGTCGCCGGCACCGGCTACACCTTCTCGATCTCGCTGTTCTGCGTGCTGTCCATGGGCTTTACCGCCATCGCCATGCTGCTGTGCGAGTACGCCGGCCTGGTGGCACCGCACCGTCAGAAGGGCGCCGCCAACGCCAAGCGCATGCTGCTCACCAACCTGCTCGTGGCGGTGCTGTGCCTGGGCGGCGTGACCGCACACGTCACGCTCATCGACTACTACAACACCCTCGGCATCACCGTCTACACCTGGCGCCCGCTCGAGAGCTACTGGCGCGAGGGCTACCTGCCCGCTTTCATTAGCGCAGCGCAGTCCATCAAGCCGCCCAAACCCGCCGACTACTCCGTCGACGATGCCAAGGCCACGCTCAAAAAGTACGCCAAGGCCTACGACAAGTCCGACGCAGCCAAGAGCGACGAGCGCGCCGCCGCAAAGGAGCAGTTCGATAGCGAGAAGCCCACGGTCATCGCCATCATGAACGAGACCTTCTCGGATCTTTCGATCTACCAGAACATGCGCGCCGGCTACGAAGGCCCGCAGTACTTTAAGAACCTGTCCAACTGCCTCAGCCGCGGCAAGCTCTACGTGAGCGCCTACGGCGGCGGCACCGCCAATACCGAGTTTGAGTTTATGACCGGCAACTCCATGGCCAACCTGGGCTCGGGCGTGTATCCGTACACCATCTACAACATGGAGACGACCGGGAACCTGGCAGAGCAGTTCAAGTCGCTCGGATATTCCACCACGGCCATGCACCCCAACCACGCCACCAACTGGAACCGCGAAAACGTCTATAAGGACTTTGGCTTTGACCAGTTCCTGTCCATCAACGATTTCCAGGGCGCCGATACCCTGCGCGGGATGGTGACCGACCAGGCTACCTACGACAAGATTCTTGAGCTGCTCGACCAGAACGCCGATCCTCAGTTTATCTTCGACGTGACCATGCAGAACCACTCGGGCTACGACACGGGCCTGCTGCCGGTCGATAAGCAGATGCATCTGAATATCGACACGACCGACCTGGACGCCAAGACCGTCGAGGACGGCACGCTGTCCGATGTCGACGAGTATGTCTCGTGCATCGAGCAGTCCGATCAGGCGCTGCGCTACTTCCTCAACGCCTTGAGCAAGCTCGACCGCAAGGTAGTCGTGGTGTTCTGGGGCGATCACCAGCCGTTCTTCCCGTCCAAGTTCAATGACAAGTGGTTTACCGGCGAAGACGATGCTACGCATCAGGAGCGCCTGTGGCAGACCGACTACATCATCTGGGCCAACTACGACGTTGCCGGCTGCGACCAGACGAGCGAGGTCGACGACCTGTCCACCAACTACCTGTCCACGCAGCTTATGCAGCTGATCGGCGCACCGCTGACCGACTACCAGAAGGCGCACATGACGCTGCGCGAGTCGCTGCCCGCTATCAACTCGGTGGGCTACGAGGACGCCAGCCTGCGCTGGGCGCTTTCCTCCAACGTCACCGGTGACGACGCCGATGCCGCAGCCGCAACCAAGGCGCGCGAGGATTACGCCAAGATGCAGTACTACGAGATGTTCCGTGACGGCAAGAATGTGTACACCGAGCACTTCCAGACCGAGGCCAACGAGACCGACCCCAACCTGGCACCGGGTACGACCAAGATCAAGTAGCGGGTCACTCATAACTGGTTCGTCTGCCCGGCGGCGCGGAACGTAAGGTTCCCTGCTCGGACAGTCCTGCTCGCACGGAGAGCACATTAAGTGCTCTCCGGCTCGTGCGGAACTCGCGAT
>USPH01000137.1 GCA_900556515.1 uncultured Collinsella sp. | reverse complement strand
AAACGAGATGCTCAGCATGCGCGCGACCTGGTTGGAAGTCCCAACTCCATAGAAGTGCTCCAGCGCCACAAGCCCCACGTGCGTCACAAAGGTCTCGACCACATGCGGCGACTCCTCAAAACACCATTGTGTCAACGGACCCTCACTCGTCTGTCGAACCACCAGGCCACCCATGCCAGACGGCTCACACGTTACAAGCAGGTACTCCCCACCCTCGTCGCTCTCAAACAAAACCACCCGATCATCAAACAGCTCCATCGCGTCCCCTTTCTCTCGCTCTTATTAAGCAAAAGCATAGCAGGTAGATGGCTGTATACAGAACAGCTGTTCGTGTGTTTTCTATTGAGCTGTCCGCACGGCATGGTATGGACCTGCGCACGAAATAGGGCGCCCCCGAAGGAGCGCCCTTGCATATCCCCTATGCAGCCAACTTACGCGACCGGCTCGATCTTCTCGAGACCACCCATGTAAGGACGCAGAACCTCGGGGATCGTGATGGTGCCATCGGCGTTCTGGTAGTTCTCCAGAATGGCGGCCATGGTGCGGCCGGCCGGCAGGCCGGAACCATTGAGGGTGTGCAGGTAGCGCGAACCCTTGAAGTTCTCGGGGTCGCGATACTTGATGTTGGCGCGGCGAGCCTGGAAGTCACCGCAGTTGGAGCAGGAGCTGATCTCCTTGTAGGCGTTGTAGCTCGGCAGCCAGACCTCGACGTCGTAGGTCTGACGGGCGGAGAAGCCCAAGTCGCCGGTGCACAGGCTAATCACGCGATACGGAAGGCCCAGCTGCTGCAGCAGGTACTCGGCCTCGGCGGTCATGCTCTCGAGCTCCTCGTCGGACTCCTCCGGCTTAGCGAACTTGACCATCTCGACCTTGTCGAACTCGTGCTGACGGATGATGCCGCGGGTGTCGCGACCGGCGGAACCGGCCTCCTCGCGGAAGCAGGGGGTGAAGGCGGTGTAGCGGCGCGGCAGGGTGTCGGCGTCGAGGACCTCGCCGGCGTGCAGGTTGGTGAGCACGACCTCGGCGGTGGGGATCAGGAAGTTGTCACCCGAGACGTGATAGGCGTCGTCCTCGAACTTGGGCAGCTGACCCGTGCCAAACATGGTCTGACGCTTGACGACGATGGGCGGCCACCACTCCTTAAAACCACGGCTGGTGTGCGTATCGAGGAAGAAGTTGATGAGGGCGCGCTCCAGGCGGGCGCCAGCGCCACCGAGAACGGTAAAACGGCTGCCGGAGAGCTTGTTGCCGCGCTCGAAGTCGAGGATGTCCAGATCGGTGCCCAGATCCCAATGCGGCTTAAAGTCGAAGTCGAACTCGCGCGGGGTGCCCCAACGACGGCGCTCAATATTCTCGTCCTCGTCCTTGCCGTACGGCGTGGCCTCGCAAGGAATGTTGGGCAGGTGAGCCATGAAGTCGTACTGCTCCTGCTCGAGAGCAGTACGGCGCTCGGCCAGACCGTCAATCTTCTCGTTGACGGCGCGCACGGCCTCCTTGGCGGCCTCGGCCTCGTCCTTCTTGCCCTCCTTCATCAGGGCGCCGATCTTCTTGGACTCGGCATTGCGCGTAGCCTGGAGCTCCTCGACCTCGGTGATGACGGCACGGCGCTCGTCGTCGAGCTCAAAGAACTTCTCGCGATCCCAAGACGTCTGGCGGTTAGCCATGGCGACATCGATGGCATCGGGGTTCTCGCGAACAAACTTGATATCAAGCATTAGATCCTCCGGCGATATACATTCCATTTAGGTTGCAACCTTGTACATGTATGGGCAAGTATATACTTATGAGCGTTTACGACCCAACTCAACTACGCAAGAAGGCACCCAATGGACGCAGTTTTTTCCTTTTTGTTTGGCACCCGCACCGGTTTTGCCATCCTTTTCGCCGGCGGCATCCTGCTGTTTGCGATTCTTGCCTTTGTAATGGAGAAGCGCACCCATAAGATGTATGTCGACCGCGGCCCCAAGTCCGAGGACGAGGAAGACAGCTTCTGGGACTAACTCGCCAAAAAGGGACAGGTTTATTTTGGTCGGTTTTATCTGGGCAAACGCAAGCGCCCCGCAACTGGAATTGAACCAGTTGCGGGGCGCTTTTCGCTAAAAGGAAAAAACAGCAGGAAAAACCTGCCAAAATAAACCTGTCCCTAAATAGCAGGTTTTACTGGAGGGTTGCGTCGATTGCCTTGACCAGGGCGCTGCGCATGCCGGCGTCCTCGAGCGCGACGACGCCCTTGATGGTGGCACCGCCGGGCGAGCACACGGCATCCTTCATCGCTGCGGGATGCTGACCGGTTGCGAGCTGCAGCTTTGCCGTACCCAGCACCATCTGGCTCACAATGCGATAGGCATCGGCGCGCGGGATACCGTGCTTGACCGCCGCATCGCTCAGGGCCTCGATCGCCATGGCGACGAATGCCGGAGCGCAACCACCCACCGTGCCGCCCACAAACAGCAGGCTCGTATCGAGCTCAACCACCGCACCGAGCTTGCCAAGCAGATCAAGCACCACTGCGCTCTGTTCATCACTAAGCGTGGAAGCCTTCTCGCAAGCGATGACGCCCTCGCCCACCGAAACCGGTGTGTTGGGCACCGTCGAGATATGCGCGACGCCCGGCAGGACCTGCTCCCACTTGGCACTGTCCCAGGTCCAGGCAACCGACAGAACGACCTTTTTGGCAAGAGCATCCTTGAGCGGGGCGAATACCTTCTCGATCATGTACGGCTTGACCGCAGCGACCACGATATCGGATGCGGAGACAACCTCGGCGGCATCGTGGCAAGCGGCCATGCCGCGCGCCTCGCAGCGCTCAACCAGTGCGTCGTAGCGACCCGCGCAGGCGCACATGTCGCTCGCAGCTACACCGGCAGCGATCCAGCCATCGGCCATAGCGCTCGCCATATTGCCAAAACCGACAAATCCAATCTTCATATCTCATAGTCCTTTCAGACACATTCCTCAAAACGAAAGGTATTGTCCCACGCCATTGTTTCGTATTGCCGACCTATTTGTGATACGGCTCGCCACGACTGATCTTGCAGGCACGGTAAATCTGCTCTAGCAGCACCACACGCGCCAGGTTATGCGGCAAGGTAATGCGTCCAAAGCTGAGCATCTCGTCGGCGCGGGCGCGCACCTCATCACTCACGCCGTCCGAACCGCCGATTACAAAGGCAATGTCGCTACTGCCTCGCAGCATAAGATCGTCGAGCCTCGCCGAGAGCTCCTCACTCGAACGCTCCTTGCCCTCAATGGCCAGCAAGATCACATGCGCTCGAGACGGCAAGGCAGCAAGAATCGCCGCCCCCTCCTTGTCACGCGCAGCATCCACGCCGCCCGCCTTAGCCGGGTCGATATCGGCCACCTCGCGGATATCAACCTTGGCATAGGCACCCAGGCGCTTGGTGTACTCAGCGCACGCGTCCTTCCAAAAGCGCTCCTTGAGCTTACCAACACAAACGACGGTGTATTTCACGCGCGCCTACTCCTTCGAATCGTTTTGAACTTTGCCGGCGGCCAGCATCTGCTCGAACATCGAGGCCGACTGCGAAAAGTCGCTCGGCAGCACGACCGTCGAGTTTTTGCCCGTACGTGCGAACTCCGTCATCATCTCGGACCACTGCGTAAACATGAACAGTTGGTTGGCCTCGTCATTGCCGACACCCGTCTCCTGGATGATCTCGAGCGAATCTTTGATACCCAGTGCAATGGCCTTGCGCTGGTTGGCGATGCCCTCGCCCGCCTTTTCCATAGCCTCGGCCTCGGCGGTCGCCTCGGTGACGCGCTTGATGCGGTCGGCCTCGGCGAGCTCCTGTGCCGCAGCGCGCTTGCGCTGGGCGGCGTTGATGTCGTTCATGGAGTTCTCGACCTCGGTCGGCAGTGCGATTTTGGTGATGAGCGTCGACACGAGGGTGAAGCCGTAGGCGGCCATCTGCTCGGAAACGGTAGCGTTGACATCCTTGGCGATGTCATCCTTCTTGGCAAAGACCTCATCGAGCGTGTAGACGGGAATCGAAGAGCGCAGGGCGTCGGTGATGAAGTCACGCATCTGGTCGACGGGCTCCTGCAGCATGTAGTAGCTCTTGTAGATACCCGAATCTGCCGGGCCGGCGCCCATGTCATAGCTCACGTGGTACTGAGCAGAGACCTCAAGGCCGATGGTCACGTTGTCCTGGGTCTTAACGTCGATGCCAAAACCGTTTTTCATGGTGCGCAGACTCACCGTGGCGGCCTTGCGGTCGATCACGGGCACCTTCATGTGGAAGCCCGCGTTGACGATGCGGTTAAACTTGCCCAGACGCTCGATGATCACGGCATGCTGTTGTTCAACGACATAGCAGGCGTTGGGAAGCAGCAGCAACAAAATGATGATGGGAAGCAGAAGGCTCGTAAGGGCGGCAATGATACCTGTCTCTTATACACATCTGACGCTGCCGACGA
>USPH01000136.1 GCA_900556515.1 uncultured Collinsella sp. | reverse complement strand
CCTTATGCCCGTGGTTTCGACAAGTTTTCAACAGGTGTCTCTATTTCCCTACGAGCGTAGTGTAATTTTATCGCGCAGCGACTTGAGGTCTTCGGTGACGGTGCGGTCTTCCTGGATCATCTTCTGGACCTTTTTGTAACTCGTGCTGACGGTCGAGTGGTTGCGGTTGCCAAATTCGGCGCCTACCGCCGTGGTCGTCATCTCGCACATTTCGATGGCCAGGTAGATAGCGATATGGCGTGCTTTGGCGATATTGGCGTTGCGACGCGGGCCGATGAGCTCCTCGTGCGTCACGCCGTACTGCTCTTCGATGACGGACTGAACCGTTTGCACGTTGATCTTTTTGGCCGATGTGTCGAAGTACTGGCTGGCGATGGCGTCGATATCGTCAAAGGTGAGCTCCCCGCCCTCGCGCTCGCGGTCGCCCGCCTCGCCGGCGCAGCGCTCGCAGAAGCTCTCGAGTTCGCGGATGTTGGTGCCCGACACCTCTGCCATGTGCTTAAAGTGCTCATCGGTCAGGTGCCCGCCGTCGCCCCCGTAGGCCGCCAACAGTGAGTCGTCGCCTGCCTCGGGAGCGGCGACGATGGTGTTCTCGTAATAGCGCTGCAAGATCTTGTATTTCATCTCGTAGCTGGGCTCTGCGACCAGGCAGAGCATGCCGGCGTTGAAGCGGCTGGTCAGGCGCTCGTCCATGCTCAGGTCCTTGGGGGCGCGGTCTGCCGCGATGACGACCTTCTTGTTGTTGCGGATGAACTCGTCCATGAGCTGGAAAAAGTAGTCCACGCTCGCGCGCTTGCCGATGATGTTTTGGATGTCATCGATGATGAGCACGTCCACGCCGTGGTACGCCTGCATGATGGGGGCGTTGCTCTTCTTTTGGCGGTCGAACTCGGTCATCAGGTCGTCCAGATATGCCTGGGAGTTGGCATACTTGACCTTGATCTCGGGCGACTTCTCGGCGAGCTCGTTTTTGATGGCAAGCAGCAGGTGCGTCTTGCCCAGGCCCGATTTGCCGTAGATAAACAGTGATGTGCATGTGCCGCGCTCGTCCGCGAGGGCGGCAAACTTGAGTGCCGAGCGATAGGCATGGCTGTTCTCGGGGCCGTAGACAAAGTTCTCAAAGGTAAATTTTGAGTTCGCGGCGAGCGGGGCTCCATCCGTATTCTGCTCGGCCGGCACGGTCGGTGCTGGCATGGGTGAAGCGGGGGTCGCAGCTTGCGTGGATTTAGTCGGCGCTCCGCCCTTCATCTGGTTCATCATGCGACGAAAATCATCGGCCGAGAGCGTGTTCTTGATTGCAATGCCCGAATCCGCGCCCGCCGCTGCGTCGTGAGCGATAGGCATGTGCGTGACGGGTGCGTTCGTTGACGTCGCCGCCGCGGTCGGCAACGGTGCCATGGTTTCACGGGAAACATCGCCGTGCTGGTGCTCGATTGTCGGCACGCCGCCTGCGGAGGCCGGCACCGCCGGGGAAGCAGCGGGAGCCGTGGCGGGCGCCGTCGCGGCAGCGGATTCCGTCGCGGCGCCTTGCGGTGCCACGATGTCGAGCGCAATCGGCGCAAAGGCGATTTCTTCCAGATAGGCCTCAATAGTCGGCTGATGCTTTTTGAGCTGCGCGATGGCAAAGCGCGAGGGGGCCTCGATCGTGAGCGTATCTTCGGTCAGGCTTATGGCGCGCGATTGCCCCAGCATGTTGATGAGGCGTGCATCTTGGCCGTCGCGCTGACAAAAGGCGATGGCATCCCCCAGGATGATGCTTGCTTCCTCGTCCACTGTCTCTCCCGTTCTTTAGCTCTGAGCTCGCACGCGAGCGGCGCCGAGTTCGGTCAGATGGTATTTCTGGCCATGCTTGATGACCAAGCCGGCCTGCGCCAAGTCATTGAGCGTGCGTGACCAAGTGGGGGCCGAGTTTCCAAACGTCCTCGCCAGATCGGTTGCACCGCACGCTTGATTTTGCGCCAGATAGCCCAGCGCGGCGTTGCCGCGATCGCTTACGAACACGTCCGGTTGTGGCTGCGCATACTGATTTGCTGCATTAGGATACATCATTTGAGCTGCTGGTTGTTGAGAACTCTGCATCGGCGGCATTTGCTGTTGAAAACTTTGAGGCCACTGTTGGTAAGGCTGTGGAGGCATCTGCTGGGTCCAAGGGTTGTACTGCTGCTGCGGCATCTGCTGGTACGGCTGCTGATATCCCTGCTGGTACTGCTGCGGGAACTGCTGGCCATACCCCAGTGGCGGCATCTGCTGATATGGATATCCCTGTTGGTACGGCTGATAGCCCATTTGCTGGCCACCCGGCGCCCCCGTCGCCTGCTGCATTGCTGCTGCATCCTGATCAGCCAGCGGCATGGCCTCTGGCATGTTTGGCGGCATCGACATAGATGCCGCCTGGGGTTCTTGTGTGGGAAGCATTCCGGGCTGCTGCATCTGTCCCACGGGGGGCTGCATCTGCTGCGTTGCCACGGGCTGCTGCGCAAAAGCTCCCGGCAGGGGATATGTGGGCTGCTCCGTCTCGGGCCGCACGGCAGCGCCGCGTCCGCCGGCACGCTCGATTTCCTGCACGCGTTTAGGGTTCAGGCTTACCGTAACCACGGTGCCGTTGCCCATGTTGTCCTCGATGGATACGGCACCGCCGGCGTTTTCCAAATACTCCTGCACCATGGGAAACCCTGCTCCGGTTCCACGGATATAGCGCTTCATCTTGCTGTTTGCGCTGGTAACGCCAAAGTCGAAAGCACGTTCCTTGTCGTCGATGCCGGGTCCTTGGTCAGCAAAGCGGATGGTGTCTCCGCCGTCCAGAATCGAGATGATGGGCTCGGCAAAGTGTGCGTGGATAAAGTTTTCGACAATCTCGCGGATGACCATGAGCGAGATGTGGCCACCTTGTTCTTTCATGCACTGGTAGACGGTGTTGGTCGTCTCTTCCAAATACGTGCGGACATCTTGCGGATCAATGACGATCACACGCGGTGTCGACAGCATGTCGTCATAGACGGCGATGCGCGCGGCGTACATGGCTTTTGGCGCCTGCCTTGTCGTCTGTTCACCTTCGTCACGCTCTTCGCGCACGCCGGTGATGTGCTCGTTGTCGGGTGCCGGGTCTCCGGAATCGACCATGGTGTAAAAGTCGTCAGACATGCCGCTCGCAATCTTCCAAAAGGTTTCGAACAAATAGTAGCTCACCGTGCAATGTTTCTCATCTTTCGACAACTTTTCAAAACCTGTTGAAAACTTTGGAAAACGGACGAAAAGTTCTCAACATTGCCAACATGACCTGTTGAAAACTCGATGAAATATCGTGAAAAGTTGCCATGCACCGCTAAATCGAGCTTGGCTTATGGGGGAACCGTGTGAACTGCGCAACCTTTTACCTTTGATTTCTTGACATTTGAACATTGATTTCCCTACAATCTTCAAGCTCACGTGTCTATATCTGCGTCCGCGTCCCCGCGGACACTCGAAATGCAGCAGGAGGAACTTAAGATGAAGCGTACGTATCAGCCTAATAAGCGTAAGCGTGCCAAGACCCATGGCTTCCGTGCCCGTATGGCCACTAAGGGTGGTCGTGCCGTGCTCGCCCGTCGTCGCGCCAAGGGCCGCAAGCGTCTCACTGTCTAGCAGCGATACACACATCTCGCATGAAGACTATTAAGTCTCGGCAAGATTTCGAGCATGTGTTCAGTCAGGGGCGTCGTTTCAATCACCCTCTGATTCGAATGACCATATGTGAATCGGTTGGCGAAGGCGACTCCGGAAGGGTCGGCTTCGTTGGTGCTAAGCGACTCGGTTGTGCCGTCGTGCGCAACCGATCCAAGCGTGTGATGCGCGAGGCCGCCCGCAGCTGCGGATTTCCCGTTGCGGGTTATGACATCATCTTGTTCGCAACTCCCAAGACGAGGGTTTCCTCGCCGCAGGAGATGGACAAGGCGTTGCGTTCGCTTATGAAGCGCGCCGGCGTTGCCGGGGAGGAGCGATGAGCAATCACGTTTTGCGACGTGTTGCCATCGCTCCTATTCGCATATATCAACAGGTTATTTCGCCCTTATTGCCTGACGCCTGCATTTATTACCCAACGTGCTCGCAATACGCCGTCCAGGCGATTGAGAAGCACGGTGTTTTGAGAGGCTGCTGGCTTGCCGTGAGGCGCATCGCTCGCTGCAATCCCCTGCACGTCGGCGGTTATGACCCTGTGCCCTAGCGGGCACTCGCTATCGGAGGAAAACTTACATGTGGGATTGGATCGTTAACATCCTTTTCGAGCTGCTCAAGCTCATCCAGACCTTTGCGGTCGACTGGGGCCTGTCCATCATCATCCTGGTGGTCATCATCCGTCTGCTGCTGACGCCGCTCATGCTCAAGTCGACCAAGTCGACGGCTCGCATGCAGGTGCTGCAGCCCAAGATGCTCGAGATCCAGGAGCGCTATGCCGACGATCCCCAGCGTCAGGCCGAGGAGATGCAGAAGTTCTA
>USPH01000135.1 GCA_900556515.1 uncultured Collinsella sp. | reverse complement strand
GCGTCGACCCCCAAGCCCACCGCGCCCGCGCCTCAGCCTGCCCCGGCTCCGATGTCCCAGCCCACCGCCGCTCCGGCTCCCGCACCTGCCGCTGCGCCGGCGCCTAAGCCCCAGCCCAACAATGCCGCCCAGGTTGCTGCCGCCGGTACTGCCGAGGCGCCCGCGGTCGAGAACGCCGGAGAGCTGCAGCGCAAATGGGCCGAGGTCGTCGAGCGCGTCAAGGCGCGTCAGGCTTCCTACGCAGGGCTTTTGCTCAACGCCCGCGCCACGGCCGACGACGGCTCCAAGCTCACGGTTTCGTTCCCCGCGGGTTCGACCTTTGCCATCAAGATGCTCGGCCGCGCTGACACGCAATCGGTGGTCCTGCCGACGGTCTGCGCGGTCTTCGGTCGTCGCACCGTCGACTATGTCCTGGATGGGGGTGGCACGCCGGCTCCTCAACATGAGGAGCATTCTCCATCTGCACGGGCTGCGGCATCTGCGGACCCGCAACCCGTGTCCTCGGCGGCCCCTGCATCCTCGAGCGCCAGCGCGCAGCAGCAAGCGGCGCCGATAGCGGCACCGACCCCATCGGCGCCTAAGCCCGTCGCGCCCAAACCTGCTGCCCCGGCGCCCGCACCCAAGCCTGTCGCGCCCGCGCCCAAGTCATCCGACCTGGGCAAGGCTCCCTGGTTACGTTCCGACAATCCCGCCGGTGCTCCTGCCACGGGTAAGCTCCCGACCGAGCCCGCACCCCGTGCGCCCGAGCCCTCGGCTGCCCCTAAGGCTCGGCCTGTCGCGCAGTCCGCGCCGTGGGAATCCGAGCAGGTGCCCTACGACGACGCTATGGTCGGCGGCTTCGCTGTCGATGCGAGCGGGGACGATCTGCCTCCGTTCGACGTGCCGGGTGCGGCGTCCGCGCCCAAGTCCGCTGCAACTGCCCCCAAAGAGGAGGGCGCTCCTGGAGCTCCCTGGGAGTCCAACCCCGGTGCGGGCAGCCCCTTCGGCCATCAGGGTGCAGCCCCGAGCATCCCGCAGACCGAGGACGAGGCCAAAGCCCTCATCCGCAGCGTCTTCGGCCAGTCCACCATCTTCAAACCGGTGGAGTAACCGTGCGGGCGGGTATGCTGCTCAAGAAGAGATCTCTTTGCCCGGGCGCATCTGTATTTCGGACATGTGCAACGCGGTGCCGCGTATCTCGCATTCGAGCAGACAGGTACGTGACGGTCGGCCTAGGATGCTGAGGTCGATACGATACGTCGCATGGCTGTCCGTGTGCTCGACTTGCTCGGCGTTGACGGTTGCTCCGATTGTCAAGAAAGCGCCTAGTTCGGCATCGACAATCTTGGAGTCCTTTATCTTGACCTTGAACTCTTGGTAGAGGGACGGGCTGTTGTAGTAAATGGTTCGAGTTCCGTCGGTGCACTCATCGGTCGCTTCCCATTTGACGATGGGCTGGTCCGAGCTGGCTATCAGTAGTTCTGCTCCAAAGGCTATAGCATGGGTGATGATAACCAGTAATGCCCAGCCGACAAAGAGATAGAGAACCACATATGCAACGGGGTGTTTTGAGCGGATGTTTTGGAGTGCGACGAGGACATTCACGGGGACACCTCCAAATTGTTATCTATGACAATCAGATTATACCCCGCCGCCATGCGCACCGCCTCGAGCAGTAACTCGGCATTTTGCCATGTAACCGTACGCATAATTGTCTGATTCCGGCTCTGCTGGATCAAGCTTGAGATATTATGCAAGTGTGAATTATTCGACCTTGCATAATTCGGGAGTGCATAATGTTTGTCGGACGCGAGGCAGAGCTTGCAAAACTCGAATCCCTTTATGAGCAGCGTTCATTTCAGATGGCCGTCGTGTACGGTCGTCGACGCGTGGGAAAGACAACGCTGATTAACGAGTTCTGCCGCGGTAAAAAGACGCTCTCGTTTACCGCTCTCGAGCAAAGCGACGCCGACAACCTTGCGGATTTTAATCGCGCTATCGCCGGCTTTTTCAATCTCCCCACGTCGATTGGTGGGTTCTCTTCCTGGGCTGATGCACTGTCCTTCGTCGCCGATCGAGCGCGCACCGAGCGGTTTGTCTTTGTGTTCGACGAGTTTCCCTATGCAGCGATGCGCAACGAGGCACTGCCCTCGATTTTCCAGGTCGCCATCGACCGGGCCTTCAGGGAAACGAACGCATTTCTAATTCTTTGCGGCAGCAATCAGGGCTTTATGGAAAGCAATGTGCTGGGACGCAAAAGCCCCCTGTTTGGCCGGCGTACGGCTCAAATCAAGGTGCGCGACCTTGGATTTAGGGATGCAGCCAAGATGCTTCCAGGTTTGAGCGCTCATGAGGCCTTTCAGTTCTACGGCTGCTTTGGCGGTGTCCCGTACTATCTGCAACAACTGGATCCGAGCGTGGGACTCAAGGAGAATCTGGCCCGGCTTTACTTCGATCCCATGGGGTTTCTCTATGGCGAGCCCGAGGGCCTGATTCGTCAGGAGTTTCAGGAGCCGGCAATGTATAACTCGATTTTGCGGGCTGTGGCCGCCGGCGCAAACCGCGCAAAGCAAATCGCGGATCGCGTGGGCGTTGCTCAGACAACGTTGCCCCGCTATCTCAGAGCACTGGAATCGGTGGGCATTATCGAAAAGGTCGTACCGTTTGGCGAGAGTACCGAAACCAGCAAGCGCGGAATCTACCGGCTTTCCGAGCCGTGCTATGCGTTTTGGTTCCGGTTTGTCATGCCGTATTCGTCCGATATCGAGGCCGGTTTGGGCCGGGCGGTTGTCAACGCGCTTCCAGAAGAGCAGCTGAACGAATATCTGGGTCATCGGTTCGAGGCACTGTGTGCCGAGTGGCTGGTTGAGCAGGCGAAGCGGGGAAAGTTGCCAATTCCGGCAACGGCGGTGTCGTCGTGGTGGGGAACGAATCCAGCCAAACGGGCTCAGGATGATATCGATGTTTTAGCCGCCGATCGGGTGTCAAAGCGTCTGGTGATCGGAGAGTGCAAATACAGAGAGTCGTTTGACGAGTCGGCAGAGATTGACGACCTCGAAAGCAAACGAGGCCTGGTAAAGGGTTTCGCCGCCTCTCATTTCATGCTGTTCTGCAAGCACGACGTGAGCGCCGCGACGAAAAAGAAGCTTGCCGCCCGCGAAGATTGGCAAATCGTCACGCTCAAGGACATGTATATCGACTGAGGTAGCGTGACCGCCCCGCTCGCTAGCCGCGCGCCGTGGTACGATTTTTAAGTTTGAAAGTCCCGCCGTGCTCCGGCTGCCCTTGCAGCTCGGCGTGCGGCCGCACGTAAAGGAGCCATCATGGCCGGTATGAACATGCAGCAGATGATGAAGCAGGCTCGCAAGATGCAGGAGCAGCTTGCCGCCGCGCAGGAGAACCTCAAGTCCCAGACCGTCGACGCCTCTGCCGGCGGCGGCATGGTCAAGGTGACCGTTAACGGCGAGATGGAGCTCGTCAATCTCACCATCGATCCCGATGCGCTCGATCCCGAGGACGTCGATATGCTGCAGGACATGATCATGGCTGCCGTCAACGAGGCCGTCCGCGGCGTCAACGAGCTCGCCAACAAGCAGATGGGCGCCATCACCGGCGGCCTCAACATCCCGGGCATGCCGTTCTAAGACACGCATATATATGAATGCGAATCACAGTCTGCAAAAACTGCTCGATGAGCTGGGCCGCCTGCCGGGCATTGGCCCCAAGTCGGCCCAGCGCATCGCCTATTACCTGCTCGAGGCCGATGCCGAGGAGGCCCGCCGCCTGGCCGAGGCCATCCTGGAGGTTAAGCAGGAGGTCCACTTTTGCAGCCGTTGCTTTAACTACGCCACGGCCGATGAGTGCTCCATCTGCCAGGACCCGATGCGCGATACCACTCGCATTTGCGTGGTGGGCGAGCCGCGCGACGTCCAGGCGATCGAGCGCACGGGCAGCTACCACGGCCTGTACCATGTGCTGGGCGGCGTGATCAGCCCCATGGACAAGATTGGTCCCGAGCAGTTGCACATCCGCGAGTTGCTGGCGCGTCTGGGCCACGAGGATATCCATGAGGTCATCATCGCCACCAACCCCAACATCGAGGGCGAGACCACGGCGAGCTATCTGGCCCGTACCATCAAGCCGTTGGGCGTCGAGGTGTCGCGTCTGGCAAGCGGCCTTCCCGTGGGCGGCGACCTGGAGTATGCCGACGAGCTTACGCTTGGCCGCGCCATCGAGGCCCGTCGCGCGATTTAGGTGGCGAGCCTGCTCCTGCCGTATGTTTTCCTCGCGACGCACGGGGTAGTCATAATTTCCCTGTGCGACTGTAAGTTTGTTGTGCAACAAAGATGCTTTGTATCCGCTTATCGCATGGATGCTTCCACTCGCATCCTTAATTTGCTCATTCGTTGCGCAACCTTTTGGGTTCGCTGATACACTCAAATATGGATTCGAATGAATGCGCCGCTCCCGAGCGGCGTGTTTTTGTTCAAGACTTTAGTCTGCTGGCCGCGCAGCGGCCAGCTTTAAACCACCCGCTACG
>USPH01000134.1 GCA_900556515.1 uncultured Collinsella sp. | reverse complement strand
GTTCAAAAAGCCCATGCGGTGCCAGATAAAGCCGATACGCTCAAGCAAGATGCGCGAGCCGGCGCGCGGGGCCTTGGGACGCATGAGCGAGGCTGGGGTCTCGGCCATCTCGTGGCGGCAGGCGATAATCGTGGCGCCCACCACGCCCACAGCAAACAGCGCCACCGAGACGATTGAGGACACGATGTCGTACGAAGGCAGCATCTGGGGCAGTGAGTACATGTCGTCGAACACCGTAAACAGGAACAGCGGCAGGCCCACAAATCCGATGATGTTGCCGAGCACGCCGCCGATCAGACACGCCCACAGTGCGTAGTCTACGTATTTGGACAGGATACGCCCGCGTGAATAGCCGAGCGCCTTGTACAGGCCAATGAGCGTGCGCTCTTCCTCGACCATACGCGTGGCGGTGGTAAGGCTGATGAGCACGGCGACGATAAAGAAGATAAACGGGAACACCGTGGCGATGGCCTCAATTGACGAGCTATCGCTCTCGACGCTCGAGTAGCTTGCGATGTTACCGCGGTCCTGGATGTACCAAGTGCATTCGCCCAGATCGGAAAGCTCGGCGCGGGCATCGGCAAAATGCTGGTCAGCGGCGGCGCGGCGCTGGTCCAACTCGGCCTGAGCCTGGACGCGCTCCTCACTGCCCTCGGCCATACGATCGATGTTGCCCTGTTCAATCCCAAAGAGCATATTCGCCTGGCGCTCGGCCGCATCCAAGCTTGCCGGCGTGTCGACCGTCAACTCCTGAGCGCGCGCCTTCTCACGCTCCTCGCGGATCTTCTCGATATTGCCCTTGACCTCATTGATCTTTGCCGCGTAGGCATCCGAATAGGAGTTGAGGCTCTTGGCTCCCTCGACGACCACGTGGATCGCGGAATAGGACGACGACGTCGCGGCGTCCTCGTTCACATAGAACTTATAGTCCGCAGCCGAAGCAGCACGAAAGGCGTTGACTGTCGAGTCGGAGCTCACGTCGGTGGGATCGAGGACCTCGGCCGTAATGGTGTAATCGCCCGCGGCAAACTGGTCCTTGGCACTTTGGTTGGACGAGCTCGCGTCATTGGCGGCAAAACTCACCGTATCGCCGAGCTTTTTGCCCGAAGCCTTCAGGAACTTCGAAGTCACCGCGACCTCATCGGCGCTCTCGGGCAAATCGCCGTTCACGAGCACCGGCTGATCGATGTTCTCCTTGGAGAGACTTTGCACGACCACGCGTTCGCGCGTTGTACCCACGGCGGTGTAGGCGGTCTCGGTGTAGATGCCCTCGGCCGTCTCGACGCCGTCGACCTCTTGGATAGCCGCAAGATCGTCGCGCGTAAGGCCATAGGTCGACTGCACGTTAATGTCATAGACATTCTGCTGGTCAAAGTAGGCATCGACCGAATCGCACAGATCCTCACAACCCGCCTTGAGGCCGCACATCACGCTCACGCCGAGCGCGGTGATGACCACGATAGATAGGAAGCGCTTAAGACTGCCCCGAATCGTGCGGTAGATGCCACGGCGAAAAACCGTCGGCACCATATCGTTTGAGCTTTGGGCCGTGCGGTAGGTCGCGAACTCCCGGTCGCGACCCGCGTGCTCCGTATCGTGGTTTTGGCTGTTTTGGCGGTCCTGGTCCATGGGCGTTACCACTCGATCGTCTCGATCGGCACGGGATTTTGCTGGACCGTCTCGCTCTCCACGCGGCCGCTCTTAAAGCGGATCAGGCGATCGGCCATGGGCGCCAGCGCGGAGTTGTGCGTGATGATGATGACCGTAATGCCCTGCTTGCGGCAGGTATCCTGCAGCAGCTGCAAGATCTGCTTGCCGGTTTTATAGTCGAGCGCGCCCGTGGGCTCGTCGCACAGGAGCAGCTTGGGGTTCTTTGCCAGTGCGCGGGCGATGGACACGCGCTGCTGCTCGCCGCCCGAAAGCTGTGCCGGAAAGTTGCCCAGGCGCTCGCCCAGGCCAACCTGGCGAAGCGTCTGTTCGGCATCGAGCGAATCGGGGCAGATTTGCGCCGCGAGCTCGACGTTTTCGAGCGCCGTCAGGTTGGGGACCAGATTGTAGAACTGGAAAACAAAGCCGACGTCGGCGCGGCGGTATTCCACGAGCTGCGCCTCGTTGGCGGAGCTCACGTCACGCCCGTCCACCGTCACGATGCCGGAAGTTGCTGTGTCCATGCCGCCCAGGATGTTGAGCGCCGTAGTCTTGCCGGCACCCGAGGCACCCAGGATAATGGCGAGCTCACCGCGCTCAACGGTAAAGCTCGCACCGTCGAGCGCGTGAATGCGGGCATCGCCCTCGCCGTATGCCTTGATGACGTCTTTGAATTCGATATAAGCCATCGATCGGTTCCCATCTGGTCGGATAACTCTTTAGTATTACCCATTTCGCACCGACCAAAAAGGGACAGGTTCATTTTGGCAGGTTTTATATGGGGAAACGACAGCCATAGATTAGGAGCCGGGGAGGCAGAGAAATCATCGACGACGTCAGGCCGACCGTCAAACACAACGCGCGTATCTCTATCTGTCAGCCGAATTATTCGAACAGCTGTTCGTTTCTATGATATGATTCCACTATCTAAGCAGGCCAATACGCAGAAAGGCGGCCAACATGGCGTTCGACTTTAAGAAGGAATGCAAGGAGCTCTACAAACCTGCAAGCAAGCCGAGTATCGTAACTGTCCCGCCTATGAGCTACGTTGCCGTTCGCGGAAAGGGCGACCCAAATACCGAAGGTGGCGAGTATCAAAACGCCCTGCCACTGCTTTACGGCATCGCCTATACCGTCAAGATGTCGAAGAAAGGCTCAAGGAGTATCGAGGGCTATTTCGACTTTGTAGTACCGCCGCTCGAGGGATTCTGGCGGCAAGACTCCCCGAGCGGCGACATCGATTATGTACGCAAGGACGATTTCAACTTTATCTCGTGCATCCGCCTGCCCGATTTCGTCAGCCGAGATGATTTTGACTGGGCAGTCGCGGAAGCCACGACCAAAAAGAAACTGGACTTTTCTGCCGTCGAGTTGCTTAAAGTTGACGAGGGTCTCTGCGTTCAATGCATGCATACCGGACCCTATGACAGCGAGCCGGCAACCGTAGACGCTATGTATGAATACGCGACCGAGCAGGGCTATTCCCCCGACTTCTCAGACACCCGCTTACATCACGAAATCTATCTCTCCGATCCGCGCAAATGTGCACCGGAGAAACTTAAGACTGTGGTTCGTCATCCTATCAAGCGCGCTGAATAGCATGGAGCGTCATTTCACGCGCTAGGTTTTAAGCCAGCCAACCAGCCGCCTCCTAGACCGTCCGGTAATTATCTTGACGCGGCCCGTCGCATCTTATATCCCCTAGGGGAAAGTGCGTCCCGTTCTGAGGCCTCAAACCGGGACGCACTTTCCGCTCGGCACCCCAAGAGGAAAGTGCGTCCCACTCCGCAGCGTCACGCCGGGACGCACCCTCAGTCCACAGCCTTCCACGTCGACCTTCCCCAGATAAAACCTGCCAAAATAAACCTGTCCCTTTTTGGTAGGTTTTAGAGGCGGACGGTGAAGGCGATCTGGTTGCCGTGGCCGCAGACAGAAGCGCTCCCGCCATGGGCTTCGGCGATGGCACGCACCACGGATAGACCCACGCCCGAGCCGCCCGTCTTGGAGCTACGCGAGACGTCTGCACGGTAGAAGCGGTCGAACAGCCGGTCCAGGTCGCCCTCGGGCAGCTCATCAACAGCATTCGATACGACAAGCTCGGCCGAGCCTTTGCCCGCACCGCGCGAAACGGCGCGCAGGCTCAGCTCGATCACGCTGCCCTCGCTTGCGTAGCGTGTGGCGTTGTCCAGCAGCAGCTCAACAGCCTGCGCCACTGCCGTGGCATCGGCATGGGCCCGCACGCCACTCGCAATCGACGTCGACAGGCGCTTGCCACGCGAAACCGCCACCGACTTAAACGGCGCCGCAGCCTTGTCCACGGCCTCCGAAAGATCGATCGATGTCATGGTAAAGCCCGCCGAGCCCTCGTCCATACGCGCCAGAAACACCAGACGCTCCGTCAGCGCCGTCAGCCGCGCGACCTGCTCGTGAATGCTCTGCGTCCACTCGCTCTCGCCGCTCTCGATCTCTTGTACCTCGTTGGCGGCGTCAATCACAGCCAGCGGCGTCTTGATCTCGTGGCTCGCGTCGGTAATAAAGCGTTTTTGCTTGCTGTAGCTCTCGACCATCGGTCGAATCACCCCACCCGAAGCACCCGCCACAATTGCCAGCACCGCCAGCCAGCCAATGCAACTGATTGCCACGCTCGCGCTCAAAAACGAATGAAAGCTTGCAAGCTCGCGCGAGCAGTCCACGAACACATAGGTTGTCTCGTCGCCCTGAACCGTAACCGTATAGCGGTAGTTACCAGAAAAGCCCGAGGTCCAGCCCTTGGAATATAGTCCTGCAGCGATGCAGGCGGCACGCTTGGCACCCACCGCGGCAATGCGGGCCGTGTTGACATCGGTCACCTGCCCGCCGGCAATCGACACCGTAAAGTAGCG
>USPH01000133.1 GCA_900556515.1 uncultured Collinsella sp. | reverse complement strand
AGCTGGCACCTGGCGTTGCCGTGCGCCTGCAGACGGGTCTTACGGCCGATTGCACCGTGCTTTCGATGGATACGGAGCCGGGCCTGCTGCAGCAGACGCGCCCGGCGTTTGGCGGCAACCTGATGGCTACCATCGTTTGTCCCAACCACCGCCCTCAGATGGCGACGGTACGTCCCGGCATCTTTAAGGCGCCCGACTTCGACTACGGCCGTCCCGGCACGATCACCCAGGTAACGCTTGCGGATGACGTTAAAGCTCGCGTCGAGATCTCGATTCCCGCCGAGGAGTGGGGGCAGCAGGCCTCGATTGCCGATGCCGAGCGTCTGGTCGTGGTGGGTCGCGGTATCGGCTCCAAGAAAAACCTGCCTCTGATGCGAAAGCTCGCCGAGGCTCTTGGCGCCGAGCTTGGCTGCACGCGCCCTGTCGTGGAGGCCGGCTGGTTGGAGTATCGCCATCAGATTGGCCAGACGGGCGTATCGGTTTCGCCCAAGCTTCTCGTAAGTATCGGTGTCTCGGGTGCCATCCAGCATCTTGCCGGCATCGGTGGAGCGGAGTGCATTATCGCCATCAACGAGGACCCGGATGCCCCCATCTTTGGCGCCGCCCAGTACAAGGTTGTCGGCGACGCCGTCGAGGTTGTCGAGGAGCTACTGGCCCAGCTTGAGCGCTAGGCACGCGCCAGCCAGGAGCGCGTCTCGTTCTTGAGGCGCTCCCAGGTCGCCTGTGTGGCGGGATCGGTAAAGGGCCGTTTAATGCCAAAGGGTGCGTCGAGCAGGCGGTAGATATCGCCTTGTTCGCGCGCCAGCGCGCGACTTGCGGGATAGACAAGTTCAAACATAAAGCAGATGAGCCCTGCCAGGAAGTCTGCCGGCTCGTCGCGCTCATCGCGTGCAACGCAGCGGTGCTCGTCAAAGGCGGCAAGTGTCGGCGACGAGAAATGACTGGAAAGAAACGTCTTCTCGTCCACCTTGAGGATGGTATCGACGGTGCTGTCGGCGATGGTGCGCATAATGTCGACCTTATCGCCGTCGCGCACGATATCGCAGAAGCGCCGTGTGCGCTCATCGAGCTCCTCGGGTAGTCGAAAGTCGCTGTGATAGGCGATGCTCGCGCGGATGAGCTCGTCGTTCTCGTCGGCCTCAATAAAATCTCGGATGCTCGTCGTGGCAGGCGCGTCGGCGGGGTTCTCACCAAAGAGGACCTCGACGCCCAACGCCGCATGGCTCATGCTCTCGGCATCTTTAAAGGTGTCCCAGCGTCGCAGCTGCTCAAAGCGGCCCATATCGTGTAGTAGGCCGCAAAGCCATGCCAGGTCAATATCTTCTGACGACCAGCCCTGCTCGCGCGCTACGGCATCGCATGCCTCGGCCACGTGGTACGTATGCTCGATTTTGAGCGCGATGCGTGGGTTTGTGGCGTCGTAGGCATCGGTGTAGCTTTTGAAGGCCGCGCGCGCCCGGTCTTGATCGATAGCTGTCATAATGACTTCCTAAAAAGTTGTGTCTTTCGATCCGGTGGCAATTGTAGGCGAACTCGGTTGCTGTCGGATGATGATTCTGCCGTGTCGCTACATGCGGCTCGGAGACCTTGTCAGGATGAGAAGCGTATGGTGCTCAAAATCGTTAGAACCGTCTGGCCAGTGATGCTTACCTATGTTGCAATAGGCGCGCCGTGCGGAATGATCATGGGGCAGACGGGAATGGAGCCCTGGATGGTCTTTGCCCTGAGCAGCACGTTTGTGACGGGCAGCGGCCAGTTTATGATCTGCAATCTTTGGCTGGCGGGCGTACCGGCACCTTCGATTATCGCGAGCGTTGCCGCCATCTCCTCGCGTTTTGCGCTTTACTCGGCATCGATCGCGCCGCATCTGAGGGGTGCCTCGAAGCGTCAGACGCTGGCTGTTGCCGCGACACTTACCGAGGAGGCATATGGCATCTCGCTTGCCAAGTTGGTTGAAGGGGAGGATTGGGGTCCGCTCGAGTCTTTTGTGCTCAACGCGATCCTCATCGCGACATGGGGCGTTTCGTGCACGATGGGCGCCGTTGTCGGCACTGTTGTCGATGTCCCCACCGCTATTGCGGGCTTTGTCTGCACATCGCTTTTTATCTGCCTGCTCTTTTCGCAGCGGCTGTCGCGCGGCAACGTTGTCGCGGCGGTGTCGGGCGCGGTGTCCGTCGCCGTATGCAAGTTCTTGGGCCTCACGAATATTGCCGTGCCGGCAAGCGTCGTGGTCGGCATTGCCATTGCGCTGGCGTGCGATGCTGTATTTGACGGAAGAGGTGCCCGCGATGCCCGTTAACGAGTTCTTGGTTCTGTGGCTGTCGTCGTGGGCTGCTATCGCGTTCTTTCGCATCGCGCCGGCGTTCGCCTTGCGCGGGCGGACCCTGTCGCCCCGCATTACCGAGGCCCTAGGCTATATCCCGCCCGCTGCCTTTGCCGCGCTGGTCGCCAACGACTTGGTGAACCCCGGCGCGTTCGACGCGGGACTCTGGCCTGCCTTGGTTCCCTGGATTGCGGCCGCCGGCGTCGTGGCGGTGGCAATCAAGACAAAGTCGATGTTGTGGTGCTGCGTTTCGGGCATCGTGTTCTATATCGTTTTGAGCCTCGTATAGGAGCAGGACGCGTTATCGTCCCGGCCTATCGAATCGAATTTCTCACCGAGGCGGTCTGCTTCTTCTGGTACCATGGTCAAACTTTACTGTAGCAAAGCGTGACGTGGGCTTTTGTACCCCGTCAGCGGAAATGGGGGTTTCATGGCACAGGAAGCGACCGCCAACGAGCAAAAGAAATTCAAGGTCCCGCGCATCCCGGGCGACATCATGATCTATCCGATGATCGTCGGTCTTTTGCTCAACACCTTCTGCCCGCAGGTTTTTGAGATCGGCGGCTTCTTTACGGCTGCCTGCCGCGGTGGCTCCAATACCATCGTCGCCGCGATCCTGCTGTTTGTGGGCGCCGGCATCAGCTTTAAGTCCACGCCGGGTGCCATCAAGACCGGTATCGTCGTGCTGATCCCCAAGCTGGTCGTCGCAGCGGCTCTCGGCCTGGGCGTAGCATATTTCTTTAACGACAACTTCCTGGGTCTGAGCTCCGTGTCTATCATCGGCGGCATCACGTTTTGCAACATGGCGCTCTATACGGGTATCATGGGCGAGTTCGGCGATGAGTCCGAGCAGGGCGCCGTCGGTATCCTGTTCTTTACGGCTGGCCCCGCCGTCACGATGATCATCCTCGGTGTTTCCGGCCTCGCCAACATTCCCATTGGCACCATTATCGGCTCCATCTTGCCACTCGTTATTGGCATGGTTCTGGGCAACCTGTTCCCGTTTATCAAGAACTTGCTGGTTCCCGGTGCCAATCCCGCGATTGCCGTCATCGGATTTCAGCTCGGTGCGTCCATGAGCCTGTCGAGCTTTATCACCGGCGGTATTTCCGGCATCTTGCTGGGCCTTGTCACGCTGTTTGTCGTCGGTCCCATCACCTTTGCGTTCGAGCGTCTGTGCGGCGGCAATGGCAAGGCCGCTGTGGCTTGCTCCACCATTGCCGGCACGGCTATGACCACACCGGTTGCCCTCGCCGAGGTCGCACCGCGCTACGCCGAGCTTGCGCCCACCGCGTACGCTCAGATCGCCACCGCCGTTATCATCACGGCGATCATGGCTCCGATTCTGACTGGCTGGGTCGATAAGAAGTTCTGCCACGGCGAAGAGGATCTGTCGGTCGAAGGCGTCGAGGCTATTGAGGAAGCCGTCGCGACCGACATCGACGGCGAGTAATCGTCGACGCGAGTCAATCAAGCCGGCGTGTGCAATTCGCGCCGTATGGGCGCCCGAACGAGAGCTGTCTTGCAGCAACGTTCGGGCGCTCTGCTATTATTCCCTTTACCCCTACGGAGTAAGGGGTGTTTATTGCCCAGGTTCGAATTGGGCGATTCTGACCACTTGGATATTGAAGGGATGGCGTCTAGTGGTTAAGGCACTCAAGATCGAGATATTCCTGCTATGCATGATTATTCTTATCGGGCTTGCCGTACGAAGCCGTCGCTCCCTGTTCTCGAGCACCCAGCAGCTTTTGTTTAGCATGCTGGGCTACACGTCTGCTGCCTACATTTTCTTCGATATGATCTGGACGCTCTCGGACGGCGTGAGCACTCCTGTAGGCATCACGGCCAACTGGATTTCCAACGCGGTTTCGTTTTCGCTGTTCGCCATCGCGTGCCTCATTTGGTTTTTCTATTCCGAGACGATGCAGGGCTCGCGGCTCCTGACCACGCCCTATAGGGTGGTACTTTTAACGTTGCCAACCGCATTGGTGGTCGTGTTGGCATTTACCAGCTACTGGACGCACACTATGTTCTATATCGATGCGCAGGGCGTATATCGTCGCGGAGCGCTTTATATGATTCAGCCTATCGTTAGCTACTGCTACGTCATATATACGTCCTTGCATGCCTTTATTCAGGCTCGAAAAGTCGAAAGCCTGCAAACGAAGGCCATCTATCGAACCTTGGGTTGATTTCCGATCTCAGCCGAACACATTGAGCAAATAGGCCATTCCCGCAGT
>USPH01000132.1 GCA_900556515.1 uncultured Collinsella sp. | reverse complement strand
ATGGGCATGGCTCCGCCACGCCGTACGGCTGGGAACAAATACGCGGCCGCTGTTGAGTTGTGTTCGTCCTGCGATCGGTGAGTTCTAAAAAGGCGTCTCAAGTCATGCGTTCACGCAGGGTTTCAGTTGGAGAAATACCGCACTCTCATATAGTAACGCCGCTGCACTCGAGCTTATTAGACAGATCACGAAACGATGGATGGGCTCATTTCCTGACGCCCACCAATCCGCGTTCACGGAGGATGCGGTACAAAGTCGATTTAGAGATACCTGTGGCGGTGCAGATGTCTGGGATAGGTGTCTCGCGAGCGAGGTAGAGCTTCACGGCGGCGTCGGCCTTGACGTCTGCAATGCGCGGGCGGCCCCCGACGCTGCCGCCGCGGCTTCGCTTGACGGCGATGCCCTCGGCCTGGCGCTGCTTGATCAGATCGCGCTCAAGCTCGGCTGTACAGGCGTGGGTACCGAGAACGAATCGGCCGAAGGCGGTATCGAGGTCGACCGGCTGTTTCAAAGAGGTTAGCTTCACGCCGAGATTTCGGAACATAAGGTCGTAGTTCAGCAATTGCCTGGTCGATCTGGTTAGGCGCTCCCAGGACTCGACTACCACTTCATCGCCGGCCTTCATCTTCTTGAACAGACGCTTCTGCTGAGTTCGGTCACCGTCCTTGGCACCCGTGACCTTGTCTTTGTAGATATGGCCATAGGACACACCGGCGTTGACCAACGCCTCGATTTGCCTGTCTAGCTTCTGATCCTTCGTGCTCACGCGAGCGTATCCGTATCTGGTCATTTTCAGCCTCCTGCCTTGTCTTTTGATTTTCTCATGAGAATGCAAAGGGAGGTTTTGGCACTGGGTTTTGGCACTCACCGTCCACGGCATCGAGGGTTCGGTTTTCGGGTGCCGCGCGGCATACCTTTTGAGACGTCAGGGCCTTGAATATGAGCAATAAGATGCGTATCAGTTCGCGATGGTTCGATGATGGGACCGGCCATACCGGTTTTTCGATATGGCTATGGCAGTTTTTATATATCGAGTGAGCACGAAGGGCCAGAAACTCGACTCGCGGAGGGGCGGCGGCAACCCGCTGGTGAAGGGAGTTAAGTTGGCGGGTTCGATCTCCCGGTTCAAAAAATACTCAGCATACTGAGTGATTTTACTCAGTATACTGAGTATTTAAGAAACAAGGAGGTAGATTGACATGTTTGAGCGCCATCAAGTTGCCGTGATAGCCCAGAGGATGCGGGAAACGAATAATCCGTTGATGCAATTTATAATCGGGCCCCGCCAAACGGGAAAGTCGACCATGTTCGTGCAGGCGTTGCACCATGTAGACATGCCCTGTCACGTGGTCAATGCGGACGATGTTGTGAATCCCGATGCCAGCTGGCTGCAAATCGAGTGGCAACAGGCAAGAAACCTCACGTCTGGAGGTAAGGCCCCGGCCGTTTTCGTTGTTGATGAGATTCAAAAGGTGCAGAGTTGGTCCACGGTCGTCAAGGGATTGTACGACCGGGATCGCCGGGAGGGGACGCCGCTCAAGGTCATGTTGACCGGATCGTCGTCGCTGCTGCTGCATAAGGGCTTGGAAGAATCCCTTATGGGCCGTTACGAGCTCATTCGGTCGCCGCATTGGTCCTATCGCGAGTGCAGCGAGGCCTTTGACTTTTCTTTTGAAGACTATCTCTATCACGGCGGATATCCGGGTGCGGCGCCGCTGGTTTCCGATGACGCCCGTTGGCGAAACTATATCCGAGATGCGATCGTCGAGCCGGCGATCTCGCGCGATGTTCTCTCGTTGGAGAATATCCGCAAACCGGCGCTGATGCGCGCGCTCTTTTGGCTCGCGGCGAGCTATTCGGGACAGGAGCTTTCGTATTCAAAAATGGTAGGCCAGCTGCAGGATGCCGGTAACACGGTCACGGTCGCCGGGTATTTGGACCTGCTGGGCAAGGCCGGTTTGGTTACGGCGATCCCCAAGTTCAGTGACAAGGAGCTCGCAAAGCGCCGAAGCACCCCGCGGCTCATGGTTTATGACACGGCGTTTATGACGGCGCTCGGCGATAAGGGCCGTGCAGAATGGCTGGAGGATTCGGCGCGGCGGGGTCATTTGGTGGAATCGGCAGTGGGTGCACGACTGCTTGCGCGCGCGCCGGAAGAGGGTTTTGAGGTTATGTGGTGGCGTGAAGGCGTCAAAGAGGTCGACTTTGTGCTGCGAAGGGATGATGCACTGAGCGCCATCGAGGTCAAAAGCGGTGGAGAGTCCGGCCAGAGCGGCATGTCGACGCTCCTAAAAAAGTATCCGCGAGCCAAGCGGATCGTCGTGGGAGGAGCGGCGGCCGGGGCGTGCACCGTGGAGGATTTTCTGCTCGATAAGGTGCCGCTGTTTAACTAGCCTGAGCAAATTGAGAAAATACTCAGTATAGTGAGTGAAATCACTCAGTGTACTGAGTATTTTGACTTGGGCGTTGGATGGGTGCTCGGTCACCGCGTGCGATGGTGAAAACCGGGCCAGGCCTTACCAGCGGATATGCATACAGGAGGGGCTTCCATTTTCCATGTCCCGCTCATATCGTCTGCCAGAAACCTGGCGAATGACCTGTCCCCCTGTCATGCCCTTGTCACAAAATCTATTAACGGGACCGTCAAATTTCCTCCTGCATTTTCTGACGGTACCGCGGTTCCCGCATACGTTTTGAGACCGGCAAGCTGATGCCGGCTCGAGGACAGCGGCCCGGTGCACCGGGCCGATCGATAGCGGTCTCAGGTTCACAGCGCAGTTTCTCAGGGCTCGCATATATAGGAAGACTTGATTGGCAATCGATTTTAATGAAGTCGACAGCGCATGTCAGAGCTTTCAACAAACCGCAGGTAAATCAGTGTACCAAAAATTGGTACATGGATTTACCTGCGATGTTCATGCTTGGTCAAAAGCCCATCAAGCGATATAGTCATTATTTTAATGCGCGCGCCTGAGCTTTTGGCTGAAGTGGCAGTCCGACCGCCGGCAGGCGGCCACGCTATGTCCAAAGGCCACGCCTACTCCCAGTGCCCGGCTACGTCGACGACCCAGTGCTGCCCGTCGAGTTCCTGCCACAGGACCACATCAGGGACGTCTTATTGGTGGACGACCACATGGAACCCCGGGAGATCAAGCTGTACGGCTGATCCATCCGTCAACAACATGTCAAAGCCCCAAAACCCGACAGGATCGCGAACGAGGGGATGAATTGACCGCCCGGGTATTTGCGCCCGGGCGGTCAATTTTATCAACCATGGGTGCGATTCTGTGAGGCCATTTTTCTGGCATCCGCCGTTTGCTCCGGTCTCAACGCACCCATCGACCGTTCAGCAATCTTTGCGAACGCGACCACGTGCGCATTTGTCGAACAATCAAATGTCCGACAATGTCTGACGGAGCTGTCAGACATTCACGCACGAACAGGCGAGCTTCGCGAGCGATCGTAGGCAACTAGTAGCCCCATCTGCGTCTTTGACGCAGGTTCGACGTCTGACATCTTGAATGTCTGACGTCGAACGAAGCTGGCGTGCAAAATGGCCTCACAAGGCCATTTTGCACCGTCTCAGGGGCGCGATTCAGGGTTTGCCGCTGCGTCCGTTATCGTAATAATCTCCCGCAGGCACCACCGCGCACGCCGCCGTACCTGTGTCTTTTATCGTAATAATTTGAAAACTGGCTCCTTTTCGCCCTTGTCCGTTATCGTAATAACAAGGCGTGCGAGTGCCCTTCTCCCGGTCCGAGGGCGGAGCCCTGGCAAGCGCCGAACCGCCCGGATCGGCGGCAGATTTGTACACACATTTACGATGGGGGTACAAGTATGCGTCTCTTGCGGGATTTCTCGTTTATCGGCAGAAAATCGAGGTCAGAAGATGGATGAGTTCTTGAGTATTGAAGATCTGCGGTGGGAGTTCGGCGCGTCGCGAGCATGAATGTACAAGTATCTGGCGCCGCATATCAAGTCAATCACCGTGAAGTGCTCGACCGACGACGGCGAGCGCCTGTGCAAGCGTTATAGCCTCGATGATGCACGGCGCGTGGTCGCTGAAAAGGCTCGAGCCGAGGTATATTCCGTGCCCGTTAAAGCGGACCCCGGGAAAAGCAGCTATGCTCCATACCGCCGCCCGCGGCGCGTGCGAATCAAGACGAGCGCGTACATCGCCGAATATATCGTCGGCTTCGGCCATCTCTGGCAGATCGACGAGATTGCAGAGGAATACTGCGGTAAGCGCTCAAGAGAGGCGGCATATCAATTCATCTACCGTAACGCCTGGATCGCAATCGTGTTCGGCAACAAAACTTTCTATATCCCGAGGCGCACCACACCGCAATTCGTGGCGGCAGCAGTCGAGGTGTTCGGAGACGCCGCCCACACCGTCGAATACGCACGCGGTGGGCATAAAAGTGACGCCACGGAATAGCGGCACTATGTAACAAATGAATAAGTGAACGGCGTAAAAAGTGAAAAACCGAACTACGTAATATCGACAATGTGACATAACGCAATAACGACAAAGCGGAATAGCCGCACTATGTAACCACGTAATAACCTGTCTCTTATACACATCTGACGCTGCCGACGCAGCTAG
>USPH01000131.1 GCA_900556515.1 uncultured Collinsella sp. | reverse complement strand
GCCCCACTCTGGGCCCCGGTCGTAGTAGATCTCCGAGCAGGGGCCGCAGGGGCCGGTGGGGCCAGCGGCCCAGAAGTTGTCGTCCTCGCCCAGACGCGAGATGTGGTCCTCGGCAACGCCCAGGGAGCGCCACACGTCATGGGTCTCGTCGTCCTCGGTAAAGACAGTGAAGTACAGGCGGTCGAGCGGCAGCTTGAACTCCTTGGTGATGAGCTCAAAGGCCCAAGCGCAGGCCTGCTGCTTGGAGACGCCGCCAAAGGAGAAGTCGCCGAGAATCTCAAAGAAGGACAGGTGACGGCCGTCCTCGCCGATGCAATCGATGTCGTTGGTGCGGACGCACTTCTGGCAGGAGATAGCGCCGATCTCCTTCATGGTCTTCTTGCCCTGGTAGTACTCCTTAAACTGGTTCATGCCGGCGTTGGCAAGCAGCAGCGAAGGATCGTCGGGGACGAGGGACGAAGAAGGATAGAGCTTAAGACCGCGCTCCTCAAAGAAGTTGAGGAACTTGGAGCGGATCTCGGCCGTAGTCATTGACGGGTAGTCAGCACTCATAGAGGGAATCTCCTCGGTTTCACATCGAAACAGTTCAAACGTAACGATATTACCATCCCACCGCGCAAGTGCAAAAAAGAGGGCCGGCACAATGCCGGCCCTTCAGCGAAATTGCATGTTAGCGCGTATGAATATTAATCCGAATTACCCCGCTAGTTGTCATCATCGTCCATGGAGCCGTCGATGCCGGTTTTGGTATCGTCGTCCGAGTTGGAGTCATCGTCCTTGGCAAAGGGGTTCTTGAAGAAGCCCGTGACATCGGGTTGCAAACCCGAGAGCTTGATCCAGGGATTATCGAGCTCGGGCTTGGGCATGGCCTTGGCCTCGGGCGCAGTCTCGTTGCCGATGAGCTCGGACTCGTAGATGAAAGTGTCGTCGCCGAGCGCGTCGTAGGCGGCGACCGGATTGCCATCGGCATCGCGGTACGGTGTGCCCTTAAACACGGCGCCGTCATAGGCCACAAGCTGGCGGCCGGTCTCATTCTCAAAATAGTATACGAAGATACCCTTGAGGGCCGCACACAGCGGGATGGCAATAATCATGCCGATGGGGCCCATGAGTGCCGAGCCAATAACGAGCGCCGTGAGGCTCATGATGGGATGCACCTGCACCGAGCTCTGCATGACCTTAGGCGAAATCACGTTATCGGTGACGTTTTGCGCGACCATCGTCACGATGAGCGTCCATAACGCCAACATGGGACTGAACATGAAGCCGAGTACCGTAGCGATTGCTGCGCTCACCCAGGGACCGACGACCGGAACCAAATGCATGATGCCGGTAAAGATAGCCATGAGCGCCGCATACGGATGACCGATGATCATAAAACCGATAAAGGCGAGGAAACCACCGCAGATGGACGTCACGACCATACCGCGCATGTAGCCGCCGACAGAGCGAGAAAGGATGGCGACCATAAAGCGGTACGAGGTCTCCTTCTCCTGACCGATGATGGTGCAAATCTCGTGATGCATGCGAGGGTAGTCGCAGGCCATCCAGTAGGCAAGCACCAGACCAAGGAAGATCACGAACAACTGCGAGGCCGTATGGTGATGAGCGGGAACACACCGCGGCCAAGCTCAGCAGCGATCTGAGACACATACTTCGATGCCACGGCAACCAGCGACGAAAGATTATCGTCCAAATACTCCTTGAGCGGCGTGTTGTTGAGCGTCTTGGCATGCGAGATCATCTCATTGAGATCGCCACCCGCAACACGAAGCTGCTCGGGCAGGCGGCTCAGGACTTCCATGATCTGGCCAAAGAGAATCGGCGACAAGATGCAAACGACACCGACGAGCACGGCAACAACAACAATAAGCGCGATAAGCGAACCGATGCCGCGATTCACGCCATGGTGCTCGAGCCAGTTGGTGATCGGGGACATCACAAAAGCAATGATGGAGCCGACGGCAAGAAACTCAATGACCGGTGCCAGGATGCCCATAAGGTTAAAGATGACAGCAGCAATAACAATGCAGCCGACAACAGCCCAAATGCGCAGCGTCAGAATGCGGGTGTCGCGCAGCACGCGATCGGTTTGTTGGGGGTGCTCACTCATGAACGAATCATCACTCCGTCGGGGTCAATCTTGTCCTGAATCTTCTTAAGCGTGCGGCGCAGCAGACGCGAAACCTGCACCTGAGAAATACCCAGCTTCTTGGCGATCTCGATCTGGGTCATGCCCTTCACAAAGCGCAGCTCGATCACCTCGCGCTCGCGCGGCGAGAAATCACGGATGGCCTCCTCAATCACCAAGCGGTCATCGGTAAAGTCGAGCTCGTTGTCGTCGTCGGCGTAACGGTCGAGAATCGAGGGGGCATCGTCGGAATCGGACGCACCAGGAGCCTCGATGGGCACCGAGGTATAAGCCGAAGACGATTCCATAGCCTCGAGGACCTCATCGACAGTCACATCTAGATACTCAGCGATCTCCTCAACCTTGGGCGAGCGCTGTAGCTCGTTGGTGAGCTTATCGGTAGCCTGGTTGACCTTGGCCGAGAGCTCCTGCAAGCGACGGGGCACGCGCACGCTCCAGCCCTTGTCGCGGAAATGGCGTTTGATCTCGCCCAGGATAGTGGGTGTCGCAAACGTCGTGAACTCGAGTCCGCGCTCGGGATCAAAGCGGTCGATAGCCTTGAGCAGGCCCAAATAGCCAACCTGCATCAGATCATCGAGCGGCTCGCCGCGGTTCTTAAATTTGTTGGCAAGAAACCTTACCAGGTTCATGTGGGACATGACGAGCTGCTCGCGTGCGTCCGGGTCACCGGTCTCTTTATAGCGACGAAACAGCTCGCGGGTTTTCTCCTTGTCCCAAGCGGTCTTACCGCTCCGGGAACGTTCGGTCATATTAGATATCCGCCTTGAGGTCGAGGGAAAGCGTCAGGGGCGCCGCAGTCTTTTCGTAGGAATCGCACACGCTCGCCAAAATGAGCTCGGCATACACAGCGGCCTGGTCATCCTCGTCGACGGTGGCCTGGTCACCAAAGGTAAAGGTCATGCCAACGTGAGATTCGTCGACATCGAATTTGATCGAGATGTCATCGGAATCAACAGCCGTGCAGCCGAAAATAAATGCTTCCTCGGCAGCCATACGAATGTCCTCGATGCGATCGACGGACATGGAGCAGAGCGCACCGACATTTGCCGCCGTCATGCGCACAAGGCGCGCCAGACGCGGGTCGCCGGCAACGGTCAGCGTAATGGGGCAAGTTGCTTCGCTACTCATCGCAGGACTCCTCGGTGGTCTCGGCGGGCGTGTAGGTGTAATACTGGGCTGCTTTAGCAGCAGGCTTCTGTGCATCATTGTCACCAGCAGCGACATCGTCCCCGGCTTCGCCAATCAGGACACGCTCGGTCGGCTGCTCGGCTTCTTCGGCAGCGGAAAGCTTGCGCTCAGCGTCGGCCGCGGGAGCCTTCACCTTGTTAAAGAGTTTCTGCACAGCACCGGCGGCAGAGTCGGTCACGCTAGACACAGCATTGCTGGCCTCGGCCATGCTGCCCGTAACCTCAGAAATGTCGCGAACCACGGCTTCGACCTCTACGAGATTGGAGGTAAGGGCATCAACTGCCGTCTTGCTCGACTTAAGTAGCGGCTCCATCTGGGCAAGCGCCGGCGTAAGCTCATCGACAGCGCCATCGAGCTTTGCCACCACAGGCTGAGCCTCGGCGATGGTGTTGTTGAGGTCGTTCACGGTCTTATCGAGCGAGTCGACAACATTGCGGGTCTTGCGCAGGGTAAGCGCGAGCTCAGCGATGGCCCACACGCCGGCAACGGCGAGCAGCAGCAGGGCGATTTGAATGGGACTCATACAAGCCTCCCGGAAAAATCGAAATACAGACGCTTTTCATGGTACCCCAAAGGGGACCGAACATGCCAAGAGCAGCAACGTGGGACAAAATTATCAGCAGCTACTTCGGTGCATTCCCGCTGCGGTCGCGCTCGCTTTGCTCTACGCGCCACTCTTCCCAGCCGCGCCCGGCAGGCTGCCAGAACGCACCGCGCTCCAGCCCCTCGGGCAAATAGCGCTGATCGACCCAGCCTTCGGGATAATCGTGCGGGTATTTATACACACCGTAGTCGTCGCTGCCTGGGCGATGGCGATCGCGCAGATAACTCGGCACCTCGCGAAGCCCACTAGAATGGATATCGGCCAGCGCCGCATCAATCGAAGCCTCACACGCGTTGGATTTAGGGGCCAAACACACATAGAGTGCAGCCTGAGCCAGGTTAATGCGGCACTCGGGATAGCCAATGACCTCGGCAGACTTAAACGCGGCATGCGCCACCAAAAGCGCCTGCGGGTCGGCGTTGCCAACATCCTCAGAAGCCTGAATCATAATACGGCGAGCGATAAACTTGGGATCCTCCCCCGCATCAATCATGCGCGCGAGCCAATAGATCGTGGCATCGGGGTCGCTACCGCGCATGGACTTAATAAACGCACTGATGATGTCGTAGTGCATGTCGCCGTTTTTGTCATACGAAAATCCACGACGCGGGTTGGCGATCTTCACGTCCTGTCTCTTATACACATCTGACGCTGCCGACGAAG
>USPH01000130.1 GCA_900556515.1 uncultured Collinsella sp. | reverse complement strand
GATCTGCGCATGTCTCGTGGGCTCGGAGATGTGTATAAGAGACAGGCACATTAAGTGCTTTCCTTTGCGTGCGGAACTCGCGACAAACTTAACCCCCGCCCTCAGCCCCGGAAGCCCTCCCTGCCGTCACATTATTCAACCAGTTTTGCGGGCGTGCGCCGCTGCGCGGCTAGCCCGCGTGCTCCTCGGCGGGGTTGGTCTGATTGTTTTTGTTGAAGCTCTGCCTTTGGCTCAAATGGAAACGGGAGACGCATCTGCATCCCCCGCTTTTGTTGTGGTTACTCTAGGTCAATAAATTTAGTGCTTAGGATCTTGCCGTCTTTTACTAGCATTCTGGCCATGGTGGGGCCTCGGGTGCCTCTGGGGTAGCTGGCGCTGCCCGGGTTGAGGACTAAGCAACGGCCCACTTGGGCTTCTTTGGTTACGTGGGTATGGCCGTTGATGGCTACGTCTACGGATCCCACCGGAAGGTCTTCGCGGTAGTGGGCTACGGCGAATTTGAGGCCTTCGTAGGTAAAGAGCGCAAGACGGTCTACATCGGGGCCGTAGTCGCGGTAGTAATCGTTGTTGCCCAGTACGGCCCGAACGGGGGCGATGGTGCATAGGTGCTCGTAGTCCATCTCTGACGTGAGGTCGCCGGCGTGGATGATCAGGTCTGCGCCCTCAAGCTCATCCAAGAGCGCAGGCGATAAATAGCCGTGGGTGTCCGAGATGATGTCGATGCGCTTGGCGCTTGCACTGTTCATGGGATCCCTTCCGCAAAAAACGATTCGGCAGATACATACAAAAAAGCCCCACGGCTCCGCAGACGATGGGTCTACAGGGCTGCGGGGCCAGTGTGCTAGAGACTCAGAGCCTTCTTGAGCGGCACGACGCGGCGGCGCGAAACCGGCACGCGTTCGTCGACGCCCGTAATGCCCAGCTGGATGGCGCCCGAGGGCACCGTCTCCACATCCGTGACGCACGCCAAGTTGACGATATAGCGGCGGTGAACACGGAAGAAGCCAAAGTCGCAGAGTTTGGCCTCAAACTGCGCCAGCGCGGTCGTCGACAAAAAGCGATCATCGACGGTATAGATGCAGGAGTAATCGTCCTTGGCCATGATAAAGCGAATGTCGTCCACGGGAATGAGCACCTTGCGGCCGCCCTTTTCCACCGGGATACGCTCGATGGTCACCTTGCTGTCCGTAACCGGCTTGGCGCGTTGCATGACCTTCTCGATCGCGCGATCCAAGCGAGCTTCCTCGACCGGCTTCATCAGATAATCGACGGCATCCACGTCGAATGCCTCGACCGCATGGTCGCTATACGCAGTCACAAACACGATCGCCGGCGGATTTTTGAGCTTATGCAGCGCCTCGGCAAGTTGCAGGCCCGAGGCACCGGGCATCGAGATATCGAGAAACACGACATCCACGCGACTTTCCATAAGCATCTCGATGGCGGAGCGGACGCTCGACGCCTCCGTGATCGTGCCGATCTTGCCCGTTTGCTCGAGCAGGAAGCGAAGCTCCGAGCGAGCCGGCGCCTCATCATCCACAATCATCGCACGCAGCATAGGGATAAAACCTTTCGTCAACTAACTACGCCGGGCATCCGTCGCATGACGTTGAGCCCGTAGCCTTTTATTTTACTCTTGAATGTCAAAGATGCTCTCTGACAAATCAAGATGAAGGAGCACTTTGGTGCCCTTGCCCGGCGCCGATTCGACGCGCGTATAGGAGTGCGGCCCATAAAAGCGATGGATGCGCTCCGAAATATTGTGCATGGCCACACCGGCGCCGCCACCCTGGGGAGAGCTGGCGTCGGGACGGGCAGAGCGCTCGTCAAACAGTCTGGCGGCGGTACCCTCATCCATGCCCACGCCATTATCGGCCACGGCAATCAAGATTGCATCCTCGCCGTCTTGGTGAACGGTCACGTCGATCCTCAGGGCGTCGTCATCGCCCATACCATGACGCACGGCGTTCTCGACAATCGGCTGGATCACGAACGCCGGCACCAGCGTATCTTCCACGTCCTCGGACACATCGAACGTCGCAAGCACGCGGTCCTCGCCAAAGCGGGCCTTCTCAAAGGTAAGGTAGCGCTTGGTCTGTGCAACCTCGCGCGAGACCGGAATAAGCGATCCCGAGTTGTCGAGCGTGGCACGATAGAACGATGAGAACTCACGAAGCAGTTCGCGGGCCCGCAGCGGGTCGGTGCGCGTAAACGATGCAATGGTGTTCAGCGTGTTGAACAGGAAGTGCGGGTTAATCTGCGCCTGCAGCGCACGCACCTCGGCGCGCGCCGTGAGCTCCTTTTGCACCTCGAGCTCGTGGATGGCGAGCTGTGTGGACAAGATCTCGGCAAAGCCCGAGGCAAGCGCATACTGGGTACGGTCGACGGCGCGCGGGGTCTTGTAGTAGAACTTGAGCGTGCCGACGGTACGATCGCCCACCTTGATGGGGGCGATAATGCCGGCGGGGACTTGGTTGTGCGAGCCGTCCGAGCCCACGACATCCACCATACGGTTGAACGACTGCACGATGCCATGTTCGATAACGTAGCGTGTGGCAAGCGTGTGGATGGGAGTATCGGGCAGCAGTTTTTCCTCAAACTCGCCCGCGCAGGCAAGCACGTTGCCCTCGTCGGTGATGGCCACCGTCATGGCGCGCGTCTCGGGCAAAATGCGCCGGCACACCAAACGCGCCGACTCCTGCGTCAGACCGCCCTTAATGTCCTCGAGCATGGCCGAGGCCACCGAGAGCGTCTCCTCGGTGTACTGGGAGCGCACCGAATCGGGATTGAGCGTCAAAAAGATAAAGATGCACAGAAAGATGCACAGCAGCGCGCAGGCAATCACCGTGGCGATCGGCTCGATACCGGTCACCAAGGCAAAAATAAAGTACACCAGCACGCAAATGGCGCAGGCAACGGCAATGATGCGAAAGATTGATATTGAACTATCGCGCTGGGCGCGGCGGTCGATCATTCGGCCCCCTCCAGGATACTGATCAGTTGTGCGTCACGCCAAAGCCCGTCCATGATCTTGGGCCAAAAGCTCTGGAAACGCAGGTAGCTTGCAGCGTTTTGGCGCGCATAGGCCTTTGCCTCGCCGATACCATGGCGCCAGATGCGCAGGTAGCCCTCATGCTCGCGGGTAAACACGCTGCGGACCATAGCGGTCTTGCGCACGCGGTCGTCGAGCTCGCGCGAAATCCACGGGCCCGGGTAGGGCATGAGCGATGCCGCCGTAACGGGAATGAGCTCCTTTTGATGCGCGGCGAATGTCAACTTGGCCCGTTCGTAGTACCAACGGTATACATCCTGCATAAAGCGCGGTGAGCGCTTTTCGGACTCCGGAGGCAGATGGCGCACGGTCCACTCGTTATCGAACCACACGTCGTAGCCAAACATGCGCATGTTAAAGAGGTAATCCAAGTCCTCGCCGCGGGTGATAAACGGGTCGAAGGCCACACGGGTAAAGGCGCGGGCATGCAGGGCCATCAGGCCACCGCACACGTAGTTGGAACGCGAGATGCGGGTACCCGAAAGCGCCTTTTTCATCCAGCGATTGAACTCGATGCGCTTGGTCCACCAGCGATGACAGATACCCGCCTTGTCCGTAGGGGCCAGCGGCGATCCATCGCGATCGTAGAAGTAGCCGCTTTTGACCAGGATCGGCAAGCCCTGGCGCGTCTGCTGCCCCAGTGCATACGTCGCGCGCTTCATAAAGTCGGCGTCGATGACGGTCTCGTCGTCATCCAAAAAGACAACCGCATCGTGCCCCAGCACCGCCGCGCAGGCAAGGCCCATGTTACGGATGGCACCGTAGCCTCGCAGGCTCACGCACTCGCCCGAACCCTTGGGCGCGATCTGAGCAACCCGGTCTGCGATGCGCGAGGCCTGGGTGTTGGTGACAACGGTGACCTTGAGCGTGGGATGCGCGTCGACAATCTCGTGCACGCGCAGCGACACATCGGCTGTGGCAGAAACGGGACAGACCACCAAAAGGATGATGCGTGGGATGTCACGCACCTGCTCAAGCGAGGCCAGGCAGCGGTCGAGTTCGGAATTGTCGGCGTTGAGTCGCGTCGAATGGTCATAAGTGCCAGGGGCGTTTGCGCAAGCGTCATCGCCCGCCCAATACGTTGGAATCACGACTGTGGCGTTCATGCCTTACCCTCCCTGCAACACAAAAACGGGGCGCCGCCAAACACAGGCGACGCCCCGCGACCTAGCTGATTCCATCATACCCACTTGGGCAAATCATTGCTCGCAAGTCGCAATGTTTATTGCGGATAACCCCAAAAGAGTACCGCGGACAGGCCCAATAGCCGCTCGCTCCTATGCGGCCTGCTCTGCCGCCTGAGTCATGCGGGACAGGCGAACCAGCAGCATAAAGCCAACGATCAGCAGCACGCCAATGGAAAGGACGCCCAGCGATGGGTTGCCGGTCAGCGAGGTGACGACCGACACCAGGAAAGTGCCCATGACGCTTGCATAACGACCAAAGATGTCAAAGAAGCCGTAGTACTCGTTGGACTTTTCCTTGGGGATAATGCGGCCAAAGTAGCTACGGCTGAGCGCTTGCACGCCGCCCTGGAACAGGCCGACCATAATGG
>USPH01000129.1 GCA_900556515.1 uncultured Collinsella sp. | reverse complement strand
GATTCTGCGCTAAGGCGCGCCTCGATCCCATCGGCAGGGACAGGACGAACCCTCAGCTCAGCTTCGCTTCGCTCGGAAATCGCGGCGAGCTCGTCCCGTCCCGTCCTGCCTTACCCCATTCAAAACGGCGCCGGATGACCGGTCGCATTCCTACCCCACATGCTGGCGGCATCGCTGATTGGAGCTGTTCCCAACATGAACAAGAAGCAAAAGAAGTGGCTCAAACGCATCCTCCTCGCGCTCGCGATCTTCTTCGTCGTCATGGCGCTCGACGAGTTCGGCGTGCTCGCAGCCGTATTCGGCGAGCCCGGCGCGCTCTACGCGAGCCTTGCCCTCTACCTCATCCCCTACCTTATCGCCGGCCACGACGTTCTGCAGAAAGCCTGGCGCAACATCCGTCGCGGCGAGGCCTTCGACGAGAGCTTCCTCATGACGGTCGCGACCATCGGCGCGTTCGCGATGATCTTCTTCCCCGACACCGAGCCGCATATGGCCGAGGGCGCCGCCGTCATGCTCTTCTACCAGGTAGGAGAACTGTTCCAGAGCTATGCCGTGGGCAAAAGCCGCAAGTCCATCGCCGCCATGATGGACATCGCTCCTGATTATGCCAACATCGAGCGCGACGGGGAGCTCGTGGAAGTCGACCCGGATGAAGTGCAGGTCGGCGACATCATCGTGGTCAAACCGGGTGAACGCGTGCCGATCGATGGCATCGTGGTCGACGGCGCCTCGCAGCTCGATACCGCGGCGCTCACCGGTGAGTCCGTCCCGCGCCACATCGAGGTGGGCGGCGAGGTCATCTCCGGGTGCATCAACATGACCGGCGTCCTTCGCGTTCGTACCACCAAGCCCTTCGGCGACTCCACGGTGAGCCGCATCCTCGAGCTGGTCGAGAACGCGAGCGAGAAGAAGGCGCACACGGAGAACTTCATCACGCGTTTCGCCCGCGTCTACACGCCCATCGTCACCTTCGCGGCGCTCGCCATAGCCGTGATGCCCCCGCTCATCGGCATGGGCGCCTGGGCCGACTGGATCCTGCGCGGCCTGACCTTCTTGGTCGTCAGCTGCCCGTGCGCGCTCGTGATCAGCGTCCCGCTGAGCTTCTTTGGCGGCATCGGCGGCGCCTCCAAGCTGGGCGTCCTCATCAAGGGCTCTAACTACCTCGAGACGCTCGCGGATGTGGACACCGTCGTCTTTGACAAGACCGGCACGCTCACCAACGGCACGTTTTCGGTCGTGGCGGTACACCCCGAGGCAGACTATACCGAGCAGTCGCTGCTCGAAGTCGCGGCCCTTGCCGAGTCATTCTCCGACCATCCCATCGCGCAGTCGGTACGCACCGCCTTCCAGGGCGAGCTCGATCCCAAACGCGTAAGCGACTCCACCAATGACGCGGGCCATGGCGTGACGGCGATTATCGACGGCAAGCGCGTCATCGTCGGCAATGCCAAGATGCTTGCTGTGGCCGGTATCGAAGCGCCCAATTGCGAGATCGTCGGCACCATCCTCCACATGCTGGTCGATGATACGTACGCCGGCCACATCGTAATTGCCGACACCATAAAGACCGATGCCGAGCAAACGATTCGCGACCTGCACGCCGCCGGCGTCAAGCGCACCGTCATGCTCACGGGCGACCGTGAGGAGGTTGCGGCGTCTGTAGCCAAGCAACTCGGTCTCGACGAGTTCCACGCGCAGCTGTTACCGGGTGATAAGGTCGAGCGTGTCGAGGCGCTGCTTGCAGCAGAATCGGGCAAGGGCAAGCTCGCCTTTGTAGGCGACGGTATCAACGACGCACCCGTGCTTACCCGCGCAGACGTTGGCATCGCCATGGGCGCTATGGGCTCGGACGCCGCAATTGAGGCGGCGGACGTCGTGCTCATGGATGACAAGCCGTCCAACATCTCCCGCGCGATCCGCGTGGCGCGCAAGACCATGTCGATTGTTTGGCAGAACATCATCTTTGCGCTGGGCATTAAGTTGCTGATTCTGGTGCTTGCGGCACTGGGCATCGCCAACATGTGGCTTGCTGTGTTCGGCGACGTGGGCGTGGCGATTATCGCCATCCTGAATGCCATGCGCGCGATGGGTGTCAAGAACCTGTAGCGTTCGTGGGCTGTCCGGCCGGGACCGGGCTTGGTTTTGAAAACGTCCTCGCGCATGAGGCCCGTCTTTCCTGCTCCTGCGGAGCAACGGAAAGGCGGGCCTCGCGCTGTGGAGTGTTTTCAAAACCAAACCCGGCCCCGGCCTGCGGTGACGTAGGTGGCAGTTCTTGGGCATCGCTTGCTGGCGGGGTTCCTTTGCTGAAATGGACTTGGCCGAAAGGACCGCTGGTCCCGGTCGCTGGTTCGCGCTTTGCGCGAACTCCGCGCTACTGGGGGTTCGTTAGGATTCCGCCGCTTGGCCCGTCGCCTCGCCCCGGTTCAGCATCGCCCTCAGTTTCTCGAAGCTTTCCTCGCTCAGGCAGTGCTCCATGTGGCAGCCCTCTTGCGACGCGACCTCAGCCGAAACACCCGCATCCTCCAGCAGCCCCACGAAAAAGCAGTGACGCTCCCACATTTGGCGAGCGACCTCCAGACCACGCTCCGTCAGATGAACGTCGCGCTTGCCCATTTCGACATAGCCGTTGCTTTCCAGCGTCGCCATGGCCTTGGAAACGCTCGCCTTGGTTACGCCGAGGTACTCCGCAACGTCGATTGAGCGCACGATGCCCTGGCGTTCCGACAGAACGTAGATCGATTCGAGATAGTCTTCTCCGGATTCACGTAGGGCCATGGGCCGCCTTTCGCGATGATTGCTAGTTAGCCTTTGGATACTTTCCACGGCTTACTTTACCGCAAAAGTTGCCCATGTCTTACTACTTTGCCTAAAAGTTAGCCGTGTTTCACAAAACGAGCGGGACGAAAACAAAATGGGAACACGCCCCGCAAGGAGTGTCCCCAAGTGCCGAGCCGCAGCTATAGCAGTCCAAAGTACTTCGCGGCGTTGTAGATCCCATCGTCGTCCACGGCGGTCGTCACGTAGGTCGCCGCAGCTTTCACCGTGTCCTGCGCGTTGCCCATGGCCACACTTGTGCCCACGGCCGAGAACATCGACAGGTCGTTCTCGCCGTCGCCAAAGGCAATCGCTTCACTCGCGTCGATGCCCAGGCGCTCCAGCGTCGCCGCCACACCCAGGTCCTTGCCGCCGTTGGCCGGAATAATGTCGCAGAACAGGTCGCACCAGCGCGTGGTGAGCGAATGCGACACGGCATCGGTCACGATATGCTCGTCAACTGGGTCAACAAAGGCACAGAACTGATAGACCGGCGCGTCAAAGGCATGCTCAAACGGCTCCTCGTGGTAGACGATTCCCGCGTTGCTGCCAGCCGTCACCACGCGCTCGGACAGGCGGTTCACAAACGAGTTCTCGCCCTGCATGCACAGTGAGTCGTAGCGCCCCTGCGCCACCTGGTCCACAATCACCGCAACGTCGTCCGGATCGATCGGGCAGCTGCGGTAGACGCCCTTGGCATCAAAACAGTGCTGGCCCGAAAGCGTAATGTACGCATCCCAGCCCAGGTCGAACAGCCAGTCCGGCATCTGGTAGGTCGGACGGCCCGTGGCGATCACGCACGCAATCCCCTGCTCGCGAAAGCTGTCGAGCACCTGCTGCGCCGACGCCGGAATCCGGTGGGTCTTAAAGCTCAGCAGCGTGCCGTCGATATCGAAAAACGCGGCTTTGATCATTCTCGCCTACTCCTCGCCCTCGAGCTTTTCGCTCGCCTCGAGCCACGCCATCTCCAGCTCGTCCATGGCGGCGTGAGCCTCGTCGATCTTTGCCTGCTGCTCGCCGAGCGCCGTGTAGTTGGTGGGATCGACCTGGGCCATGGCGGCCTCGGCCTCCTCCACGCGGGCGCGCTGCGTCTCCATCTTGCGCTCGAGCGAGCTCACCTCGCGGCGGAGCTTCTGACGCTCGGCGTTGGAAAGGCCGTTGGGCTGACCGCTCGACTTGGGCTTGTCGGCAGCAGCCGCCGCACCGGTGTCGAACGTGCCGGTCTTAGCGCTCGGCGCGCCCACGGGCTCGCCCTCGGCGGTAGCGTTGCACAGGCGCAGGTACTGGTCCACGCCGCCGGGCATATGCGTCAGATGGCCATCGAGCAGTGCCCACTGTTGGTCGGTCACGCGCTCCATCAAAAAGCGATCGTGTGTCACCAGGATCAGCGTGCCGGGCCAGCCGTCCAGCAGGTCCTCGACAATCGCGAGCATGTCGGTATCCAGGTCGTTGCCCGGCTCGTCCAGGATGAGCACGTTGGGCTCGTCCAGAATCGTCAGCAACAGCGACAGGCGACGGCGCTGGCCGCCCGAAAGATCGCCGATGCGGCTCCAGAGCTGCTGCGTCGTAAAGCCCAGACGCTCGCAGAGCTTCTCGGGCGAAGTCTCCTTGCCGTCGATGACGTAGTACTTCTTATAGTTGCCGAGCACCTCGCGGATCGTGTCGCCCATGTAGGGTTCGAGCTCCTCGAGCTGCTGCGACAGCACGCCAAAGCGCACTGTCTGGCCAATCTTCACGCGGCCGCGCGTGGGTTCAATCTTGCCCTGGATCACGTCGAGCAGCGTCGACTTGCCGGCGCCCGACTCGCC